>JBKJMY010000123.1:0-8301 GCA_046596115.1 Arenimonas sp. | reverse complement strand
GGCGAGCGCTGGTACCGCGCCGAGCAGGAGGTGGATGACATGGCATCCGCTGCGGCGCAGCAGCGCATCCCCGAAGTCGCCCGCGCCAATGTCGAGCAGCGGGAAGCGACAGCGCGGGAGGCGCAGGCCGACGAAGCGCGTGCCCGTCTCGCCGACGCGGCGACACTGTCGACCGTTTACAGGTGCCGCTTTTCCTCGGGCATCGTGACCGTCCAGAACTGGCCCTGTCGTGCCGCTGCATCCATGGAGTGGGTTGGGTCCAGCACGACGCGTGGCGCGCGCGACGGGGAACTCGCCGGCCGCAGGTGAATCGGGGCGCGAGCTTCGCAACTGCCAGGTGATATCTGGCCAGTCAGGTGTTACCTGGACAATCAGGTATTACTTGGACAATCAGGTATTACCTGGACAATCAGGTATTACCTGGACAAATCGTCCCGGGTCAGGCGACTGCCTGGATAGCTTGTTCTGGCGTGGCGCCACGGATCAGGCTCTTGGCGCTGGCGACGGCCACGTAGTCCGCCACGAAGTCCCGCAACGCACTGTCGAACGCGCTGCCCTGGCTGCGGACGACCGCGGCATCCGCGTGGCCGACCAGGAACGGACTGAATAGCTTGTGGCTTGCGGTCGGAACCAGCTTGAAGCGGCCTACCGAAGGGACATTGGTCAGGTCGAAATCAAGCGCCCGGTTGTGGTCCTGGATGCCGCGGTCCGGATCGGTTGCGCTGCGGCCGTAGGCAAGGGCGACGTCATGGGTACGGTGTGGCGCGTGCTCGCCATGCGCTGTGCGCCGCAGTTCAACGTCGGCGCCAGCCGGACCGCCAAGGATCGCCTTGAGCCAGCGAACGATCGGAAAGAAGAGCCTGCGTGCGAACGCGTTGGCCGATGACAGGATCAACAGCCGCGGCTGCTGGCTCCTGCCGTACGTCATCTTGCTGTTCAACTGGTGGATCAGTTCGTATTGCAGGGCATCGATGGCCGGGTTGAGCAGGACGACGAGGTCACCGTAGCCGCCGAGCCCGCCCTCGGGCGGCCTGCGCCCGGCAGCCGACGTGGCGACGCCCGCCTTGAGTTGCTGTTCGAACTCGGCACGCGTTGCGCGGAAAAGAACCTGCCCACCCAGGCCGCGGCCGACACTCACCAGACCCATGAAGGGGCCGCCGCGCGCGCCTCGCGCGCCAAGCCGGCGCCGGCCGCATCCTGCGTGGATGGACCCCAGGTTCTGCATGAAGTTGGCCAGGTCGCGCTGGCCGACCCGCTCGGCTGCCGCCTTGCGGTTCCAGAAGCTCAGGTAATCCAGCGGCATCGGCAGCGATTTGCCGCGCCAGCCGACGTAGATGCCGATCACCCGGACATCGCTGCTGCCGGTCAGGCTCAGGCGAGCATCGGCATATGCCTTGCCGCCGAGGATCTGGCGGGTTGCTTCGAGCTGCTTGAGGAAGGCGGCCGCATCCGAATCGCCTGGCGCGGCATTGTGGTGCCAGCCGTGGACGAAGACAGAGACGATGGTGTTGGCTGATTCCGCAGACCGGCCGACGGTATGCAGCACGCGCTGCGCATGCGCCACATCCCAAAACAGGCCGTCGTCGTCCAACTGGACGACGAAGTTGTCGCCGCGCGCAAAACCCGTGCCGGCCTGGTCAAAGCGTTGCTGTCCGTACTTCCGCATTGCTTGGCTCGCTGGGCTGATCGGCCGGATCGGTCGAGGCGCGTGGCAGCGAATCTGCCGACGGCAATTGCCGTAGTCGCACACGCGACATCGGACCATCTCAGGCCTGCGACGCGCAACGGAAATAATTCACACCAAGTGATTCGACTCGACTTATTTGGACTCGCGGCGATGCGCTTGCCGCTCTGTCGGGCTTGAATTCCGCCTGAAGTCCGCCTCAAGTCCGGCTGAGTGGGTGCGCAGTTCCGGCGCCGCCGGCGCGCATTCTTGCGCACCGACGGCACCGCCTCCTGCGACTAGTGCTTGGCGCCCGCGCCGGTATCCGAGCGCTCGCCCTTCTTCGATCCTGCGACCAGTGGCAGGGCCTCCTGGCCAAGGCCCAGGCCCAACTCCAGGATCGGCTTGAAGCCGCCAAAGATCATGCGCTTGCCGTCAAAGGGCATGGGATGGGTCTTCGGATCCATGCGTGGATCCTTCATCATCTTTTCCACGCCGGCATCGCGCGTTGCCTTGTCCGGCCACTCGATCCAGGAAAACACCACCGTCTCGTCGGCCTTGGCCTGTACCGCGCGGTGGAAATCGGTCAGCTTGCCCTGGGGCACGTCATCGGCCCAGTTCTCGACGACGCGAAGCGCGCCAAGTTCGAGGAAAATGGAGTCCATCGTGTTGGCATGCTCGAGGAACTTCTTCTTGTTGGCGGTCGGTACCGCCAGGATGTAACCATCGATGTAAGCCATGGTGTTTCTCCCTACGCGTTCCTTTCGGAACTGGACCGCCAGTGTGGTCGCGCGGGAATGAACCTGATGTTGTAACGGCGTAAAAAGCAGGTTATTCGCGTTGTCGCGAGATGCCTGTAACTATCAACCGGCGGTTGGCTTGCCGAGCAATGCCTTGCACGTCGGGCATCACGTAGTACTACAGGAAGCCATCGGCGATGACGGTCGGCCAGGGCGGCAACCAAGCGGTCTGGCATGTTGTCCGTCGGTTCCCCGGCCCCTGCGCACGACATGTGCAGATTTGCGGGCGAAACGGGATCGGCAGGCCGCCCGGGCGGGCCCGGGCGGCATTCCAGGCGCTCGCTGACCGTGGAAATGAGCGCGGTGGATCAGCAGACTCAGGGCAAGCCCGACGTAAATATTTCACATTGTGCTGCCGCTGGGGACGCAGTCGCGTATGGTTCATCGGTAGATTCCCAGAATTGAGACATTCATGCCCGACGGAGCTAGGTCACTGCTTTCGGCATCGCTTCTTCGGAGCCTTGCCGAGCGTGGTGATCTGCGGGCTTACGCGCCGGACGATGAACTGATCCGCGAGGGCGAGGTTTCCGATGCCATCTACATCCTGGTGTCGGGCGAGGTGAAGGTTTATACGCGCGACGAGCGCGGCCGCCAGCTGATCTACAACGTGCTGCAGCCAGGTGAGTTCTTCGGCGAAATGTTCCTGGATGGCGGGCCGCGCTCGGCATCCGCCAAAGCGATCAGCCAGGTGCAGTGCGCGGTGGTCGGGCCGGAGGAATTCCGGGACTTCATGAAGGCGTATCCCGAGTTCTCCGAGTGCCTGGTGATCAAGTTGATCGCCCGCGTCCGCCACGCCACCGAGCAGACCCGCAGCTTGGCGTTCAGCGGCGTCTACGAGCGCACGGTGGACCTGCTGAACCGGCTTGCGGTGGACGAGGGCGCCCTCCGCCTCATCCCGGTCGACTTGACCCAACAGGAAATGGCCGACCGCGTGGGCGCGACGCGGGAAATGGTCAACCACATCCTGCGCGACCTGTCGCGCGGAGGTTTCCTGGATCGGGACGACCAGCGCCGGACGGTGATCCTCAAGGCGCTTCCGAAACACTGGTGATCAGCCACGCGTCCGGTCAGCCGCGCACGCGCAGCGTCAGCCCCTTCAGGAAATTGCGCAGCAACTGATCGCCACAGGCGCGGAAGTTGCGATGCCCGGGCTGGCGGAACAGCGCCGACAGCTCCGGCTTGGATACCGGGAAGCCGGCGCCCTCGAAGATATGGTGCATGTCGAGGTCTTTGAGCTCGAAGGCGACCCGCAGTTTTTTCAGCACCAGGTTGTTGGTGATGCGTGATTCCACCGGGCGCGCGGGCTGGCTCTCGTCGCGTCCGCGGTAGTGCACGACCAGGCCGTTGAGGAAGTGGGCCAGCATGCGGTCGTTGCATTCTTCAAAGCCCGCCTCGCCGTCCTTCTTGAGGAAGCCCTGTATCTCGGCCGGGTCGATGATGAAACCTGGGTCGGCCAGACGCGCGAGCTCCAGCACCGCGCTGTCGCTCAGGTCGAGCATGTAGCGCACGCTGCGCAAAACATCATTGTTGATCATGCCCGCCACTCTGTGGGAGCGGCTTCAGCCGCGATGCATTTTACCGCAGTCCTAAGGTGAATCACCCGCCAGCCAGTGTTTGCCTCCAGCGGAGTAGTCTGGTGCCGGGGAATGACCCCGGTGGACAAGGAGTCCCGTGATCAAACACTCCCTGCGACACCCCGTAATGCGGTCTGCCTTGCCGCCAGCCACCCTGCTCGCCATGCTGCTTGCCGTGCTGTTTGCCATACTGCTATCGGGTTGCCTGAGTCGGTTCGACGTTGCGCAGACACCAGCCGCCACGCCTGCATTCCAACCCGAGGTATTTTTCGACGGCGCCACGCACGGCGATGGCACGCTGGCCGTGCGTGGACGCGCCGCGCGAGGTTTCACCGTCACCAGTTCGGGCCATCAAGCGCGCGATGGCGTGTTTGTCCTGGAACAGGAGATTCGCTTTGTCGACGGCGAAGTACAGCGCCGCAGCTTCCGCATTCGCCGCCTCGATGCGCACCGCTACGCCGGCAGCCTGAGTGGCGCGGCGGGCCCTGTGACTGCGCGTGCTGATGGCAACAGCTTCCACCTGCGCTACCAGATGGGCAAGGCAAGCACGATGGAACAGTGGATCTACCTGCAGCCCGATGGCCGCACGGCATTCAATCGCGCCACGGTGCGCGTGCTGGGCATGCCGGTGGCACACCTGTCGGAAACCATTCGCCGCAAGTGAAGCTCGGCGTAGGGCTCCGTGCCCCGGGGATGCACACAGGGCATTGGCCCTGGCGCGTCATTGCTGGCGAAATGCGCGATGATGACCCCTGCCGCAGCGGCGCGGCAGGGGACTGATGAATGAGCCTGGCAAAACTCTCGCACCGCCTGCGCGCACACGACTGGACCGCGGCGGTGATCGAGCTGCTGATCGTGATCGTCGGCATCCTGATTGCGCTGCAGGTGAGCAACTGGAACCAGGACCGTCTTGACCGCGCCCGTGGCCACCGCTACGCCGTGCGAATCCACGCCGACCTGCAGCAGGACATTGTCCGCATCGCGAGTACGAAGGCGTTCTGGCGCCAGGTTTCGAACTTCGCCGACGAGGCGATTGCCCATGGCGAAACCGGCAAGCTGGTGGATGGGTCAGCCTGGAAAACGGTGCTGGCGTACTACCAGGCGGGACAACTCATGCCGTTCGAACTCGAGGACACCAGCTTCCTGGAGTTGCGTGACGCGGGCGAGATGGGCCTGATTGGCGACGAGTCGCTGCGCAAGAATTTGTCGAGCTACTACCGGATGACCGGAGGCGGCGTCATCGGCGAGATTTTGCACCATAACCCGGTCTATCGGCAGCAGATCCGCGGGGTGACGCCGACCGCGGTGCAGAAATACATCTGGTCGCATTGCTTCCGCCAACTGGAGGGTGTCCAGCAGGAGTTGGTGGATTGTCCATCGCCGATCTCCGAGCAAGCCGCTGGCTCGGTGCTGGCGACCTACCGCAGTACCGCCGGGCTGATGGAAAACTTGCGCTACTGGGGCACCTGGCTGGAGGTGAGCCAGCTAGTAATGGGCAGTGCGGACCAGCAAGCCCGTACCCTATCCGCGGCGACCCTGGCAGAATCCAAGCGCTAGCGGGCGTCGAGGTATGCCTTCAAATCGCGCACCTCGTCGTCGGTCATCGCCGGGCAGCGCTCGCTCCCCACTTCGGACATCAGGCCCGACGTTGACGTCTTGCCACTGGCGGTGATGCCGGTACGCATCAGGCGCATGAAGTTTTCCGCCGAATAGCCCTTGGCAACGATCAGCGGCGGCGCGTCCTCGCCCTTGTAGCCGTTGAGGTCCGGGCCATGGCATTCGCTGCACGAGGTCATGGCCAGGTGCTGGCCCAGCGCCATCGGCTCGGTCGGCGGCTCGGCGGGTGCAACGGTGTTTGCTGTCGCACTCCATTGGACTTGTGCGTCGAAGGTACCAGCGGCGATCTGCTTGCCCACGTCATCGGCAAACCAGCTCACCGGGTGTTTCGGATTCATGGCCGCAGGCAGGGCGTGCAGCCAGGCGGTGATGTCGCGCACTTCCCGATCGCTGAGGTGGGCGAACATCACGAACGGCATGCCGAACGGCTGGTGCCCGTCGTGCGTCTTGCCGTGGCGCAGGAAGGCGGCTAACGCAGCATCATCATAGAGCTCGCGTTTTTCAGTGAGGTTTGGCGAGGCGAGTCGGTACTTGCCCTTGTTCTCCCACAGCTCCGCACCGGCGCCGTCCTTGCCGTGGCAACCGTTGCAGCCGACGCGCGTGGCAACCCGGAGGCCTTCGACGGGATCGCCGGCGGGCGGCCCGACTCGCGCCAACTGTCCGGCAGTCGCGGCGATGCGGCTGGCGGTGCTGGCGGCGGGCGCTGCAGGCGGCTCGGGCGAGGCGGCGCAGCCCGCCAGCAGGCAAATGACAACACAGGTCGTGCGACGCATGGTTTTCTCGGCAATGTCCCCTGAACCGGAAGCCTAACCGATCCCGCTGCAACCGGCCCGCAGGCGCCGCCACATGCCTGCCGGGCACGGCGGCTTCACGCGGCCGGAATCCCCCCATGAGTAGTCTGTCGACCTCGATCACTGCCTCCGGAGCACCGCCATGTCCACCCAGATCGCTCGCCCGCTGGCAGCGCTGCTTGTTGCCGCCACCCTCGCATCGCCGGCCATCGCTGCCCTGAAGGTCGGCGCCAAGGCGCCCGATTTCACGGCGCCGTCCTACCTTGCCGGCGACAAGTCCAGCTTCCACCTCGCCGATGCGCTGAAGAAGGGTCCGGTTGTCCTGTATTTCTTCCCGGCCGCGCATACCTCGGGCTGCAACGTCGAAGCGCACCTGTTTTCGCAGGCGATTCCGAAATTCACCGCGCACAAGGCCACGGTGATCGGCGTGACGGCGGGCAATACCAATGAGTTGGCTGCCTTCTCCAAGGAAACCGAGCACTGCAGCGGCAAGTTCGCCGTGGCGTCAGACGAAGGCGCGAAGATCGCCAAGCGCTACGACTCGACCCTGCTGCTGAAGCCGTCGTGGTCAAACCGCACCTCGTATGTCATTGCGCAGAACGGCACCATCGCGCACGTGTATTCGGCGCTGAAGCCCGAGGGCCATGTCGAGGAAACACTCGCTGCCGTGGTTGCACTCGACAAATAAGACCGTTGCGTGAAATCACTCGGAAAGCGCGCCCAGGGCGCGCGTCTCGAACGTGTGCAGGCGTCGCCCCGCTGGTTGGGCGGCAAGTTCCAGAACCTGCATGCGATCACGCCCGGGCTTCGCGATCCGCATGCGTCGATGCCTACGATCAGTGAGTTCCTGTGTGGTGCGAGCGCCGCGTGCCTTACCGCTCGCGCTCGCTGACCCAAAGCGCTTCCAGCCGGTGCCGGTGAAGCTGTCGGAGATGCCGCCGGTAGACCTTGTGCTGGTATCGCACGACCACTACGACCATCTCGATTATCCGACCATCCGCGCACTGGCCAAAGCCGACGTGCCCTTCGTGACGTCGCTTGGCGTGGGCGCCCACCTCGAGGCCTGGGGCGTGCGGCCAGAACGCATCACCGAGTTGGACTGGTGGGAGTCGCATCGGCTGCCCAATACGTCGCTGGCCATCACGGCGGCGCCGTCGCAGCATTTTTCCGGTCGCGGGTTGAAGGATCGCAATGCGACGCTGTGGTCGTCGCTGGTCATTCGCACAGATAAACACTCGGTATTCTTCAGCGGAGACACAGGGCTGACCACCGAGTACGGCGAGATCCGCGATCGCCTGGGTCCGTTCGACCTGGTGATGCTGGAAGTGGGCGCCTTCCATCCAGCCTGGGGCGATATCCACCTTGGCCCGGAGCGGGCGCTTGAGGCGCATGCGTTGTTGGGCGGCGGCGTGTTCATGCCGGTGCACTGGGGCACCTTCAGCCTGGCGATGCACGCATGGGACCAGCCTGCCGAGGTGTTGCTGGCGAAGGGCGACACGGCCAGCACGCAACTGGTGATACCGCGCTTGGGCGAACCGATGGAGCCTGCGCACGTCGAGCGCGTCACGCCGTGGTGGCGGGCGGTGGATACTCTCCCGCATCCGGCTACTGATGAGCCGGAACAGGAAAGCCTGCCCGCGCAAATGCCGTGGCCGATCGACTAGAAGCGCGCGGCCGATACAAGTGGACCGTTACGGAGGCTATCGGCCGCGACTCCTCATGCGAACCGATGCCCAGTCCCTGCCGACCCTACTTCGGCAAGGTGACCTTGAACGACACCTTCGCCAGCTGCTCGGGCGCCCGCCTGATGCGGCGCAGGAACGGCAGCCAGCGCGCGTCACCGTACACGGGCTGGA
>JBKJMY010000076.1:0-2879 GCA_046596115.1 Arenimonas sp. | reverse complement strand
CGAAAACCGAAAACCGAAAACCGAAAACCGAAAACCGACAACCGACAACCCGCTCTTGGCGTTCCCAAGCGCACGCTCCTTCACACCCTGGTAGCCTACGCGCCCCCTCGCCGCCCTGGCCGCCCCGCCCATGAGCATCAACAAGCCGCGCACGCCTGCGGGCACCATGGAGCTGTTGCCGCTCGATCAGATCGCGTTCGCGGACCTGCTCGACACCATCCGGCGCAACTACGAGCGTTTTGGCTTCCTGCCGATCGAAACGCCGGTGTTCGAGCTCTCCGAGATGCTGCTGACCAAGAGCGGCGGCGAGACCGAGCGCCAGGTCTATTTCGTGCAGTCCACCGGCTCGTTGGAGCGAGGCGGCCAACCGGACCTTGCCCTGCGCTTCGACCTGACCGTACCGCTGGCCCGCTACGTGGCCGAGCACGAGCATGAACTCGCCTTCCCGTTCCGTCGCTACCAGATGCAGCGCGTGTACCGCGGCGAGCGCGCCCAGCGCGGCCGCTTCCGCGAGTTCTACCAGTGCGACATCGACGTGATCGGCAAGGACGCGCTGTCGGTGCGCTACGACGCCGAGATGCCGGCGGTGATCCACTCGGTGTTCTCGCAGCTGGGCATCGGCCCGTTCACCGTGCAATTCAACAACCGCAAGCTGCTGCGGGGCTTTTTCGAACAGCTCGGCATCGCCGAGGGCGAGCGCCAGGCCCTGGTGCTGCGCGAGATCGACAAGATAGACAAGCGCGGCGCCGACGCGGTGCGCGCGACCCTGGTTGGCGAGGGCTTCGGCCTGCCCGAGGACGTGGTCGCGAAGATCATGGTGTTCGTGCAGACCCGCTCGACCAGCCACGCCGACGCATTGGCCAAGCTTGCCGCGCTCGACGCCGCGGCCAACCCGACACTGGCCGAGGGCGTGTCCGAATTGCGTGAGGTGCTGCTGGTGTTGCAGGCGCTCGGCGTGCCGGAAAAAAACTACGCCATCAATTTCTCCATCGCCCGTGGCCTGGATTACTACACCGGCACGGTCTACGAGACCACGCTGGACAATTTCCCGCAGATCGGTTCGATCTGCTCGGGTGGCCGCTACGACAACCTGGCTGGCCACTACACCAAGTCGAAGCTTCCCGGCGTCGGTATCTCGATCGGCCTGACCCGCCTGTTTTTCCAGTTGCGCGAAGCCGGCATCGTCTCCACGGCGGACAGCTCGGTGGACGCGCTGGTCGGCCTGATGGACGAAGCCCGGCTGCCAGAATCACTGGCCATCGCGCAACTGCTGCGCGCCGGCGGCATCAATACCGAGGTGCAGCTGGAGCCGAAGAAGTTGGCCAAGCAGTTCCAGTACGCCGACAAGGCCGGCATCCGATTCATGGTCCTGCTGGGCGAGGACGAGGCCGCGCGCGGCGTGGTCACGGTCAAGGACCTGCGCCGGCAGGAGCAGTTCGAGGTCACCCGCGACGAACTCGCGGCAACGCTGAAGACCGAACTCGAGCAACAACGCGTCATGCAGGCCAACTGAAATGACCGCCGCCGCCGGCAACGCCAGTGTGATCCGCCTCGACGGCCTGTCGCTCACGCGCGCGCAGGTGCTGGCGGTCGCGAACGGTGCCAGTGTTGAACTCGACCAGGCCCAGTTGGGCAAAGTCCAGCGCGCTGCCGATTTCCTGCGCGACATGGTCGCCAAACAGGAGCCGATCTATGGCGTGTCCACCGGCTTCGGCAGCAATGCGGACAAACTGCTTGGCGCGCACCGGCTGCGCCCGGGCGGTGACCAGTCCGAAAGCGTGCTCGAGGAATTGCAGCGCAACCTGATCGTGACCCATGCGGTTTGCGTCGGCGAACCATTCGCGCCGGAAGTGGTGCGGGCGATGCTGGTGATCCGCATCAATACCCTGATGCGTGGCCACTCGGGCATCCGGGTCGAGACGCTGCGTGCCCAGGTCGACCTGCTCAATGCCGGCATCGTTCCAGTCGTGCCGCAGAAGGGCTCGGTCGGCGCCAGCGGTGATCTTGCCCCGCTCTCGCACCTGGCCATTGTGCTGCTTGGTGGCGGCGAAGCCTTCTACAACGGCCAGCGCATGCCAGGTTCGGAAGCACTCAAGCGCGCCGGACTGCAACCGGTGAAGCTGTCGCACAAGGAAGGCCTCGCACTCAACAACGGCACCGCGCAGATGCTCGCAACCGGCGTTCTTGCTGCGGCAAAGCTTGAAACCCTGCTCGATGCCGCCGATCTTGCCGCCGCGACGACGCTGGATGCGTTCGCTGGCCGCATGCGCGCCTTCGACGAGCATGTGCATGCGCTGCGTCCGCACCCGGGACAGGTGCAATCGGCCGCGAACCTGCGCCGGCTGCTCGATGGCTCCACCCTGGTCGACATCGCCTACCATCTGGTGCCGCACTTCCAACCCTGGGCGCCGGGCAGCTGGAGTACGCCCGAGCAACAGGCCCTGGGCTTCGACATCAGTTGGGACTGGGTGCCGCTGGACCAGCGCCACGGCCGTGAACGCTTCTATGCACGCTTCCGGCCGTTCCGCGGTGGCAAGAAGCACCAGCCCCAGGACAGTTACTCGCTGCGCTGCATCCCGCAGGTGCATGGCGCCGTGCGCGATGCGCTGGCGCAGGCGCAGCGCGTGCTCGACATCGAGCTCAACGCAGTCACCGACAACCCGCTGCTGTTCCCGGACTTGCCGGGTGCGCGCGAGATCGAGGACCAGGTCGTTTCCGCCGGCCACTTCCACGGCATGCCGCTGGCGCTGGCCATGAGTTACCTCAAGGCCGCCATCCCGGTGCTGGCGTCGATCTCCGAGCGCCGCCTCAACAAGCTCGTCGATCCTGCGACCAATGACGGCCTGCCGGCGTTCCTGATCGGCAACGAGGACGCGACC
>JBKJMY010000274.1:0-3067 GCA_046596115.1 Arenimonas sp. | reverse complement strand
GCGAACGCCTTTGTGGGAGCTCCTCTGTGGGAGCGGCTTCAGCCGCGATCAACAGGAATCGCGGCTGAAGCCGCTCCCACAGAGGAGCTCCCACAAAGGCGTTCGCACATCATTCGGGGTCGTAGTCGAGATTGGTGGCCAGCCAGCGTTCGGATTGCGCCATGGTGATCTTCTTGCGCCCGGCGTAGTCGGCAACCTGCTCGCGCGACAGCCGACCCACCACGAAGTACTGGCTGCGCGGATGCGAGAAATAGAATCCGCTGACCGACGACGCCGGCAGCATCGCGAAGTTTTCGGTCAGTTGCGCGCCGATTGCGTTTTCGGCATCGAGCAGGCGGAAGATGGTGGCCTTCTCGCTGTGCTCGGGGCAGGCCGGGTAACCGGGTGCCGGGCGGATGCCGACATAGTCCTCGTGCACCAGCGCTGCGCTATCGAGCAACTCGTCCGGCACGTAAGCCCACAACTCGCGCCGCACCTGGCGGTGCAGCCATTCTGCGCAGGCCTCGGCCAGGCGATCGGCGAGTGACTTGAGCAGGATCGCGTTGTAATCGTCCAGCGCCGCTTCGTATCGAGCCACGTGCGGTTCGATGCCGATCCCGGCGTTGACTACGAACGCGCCGATCCAGTCCTCGCGACCGCTGTCATGCGGGGCGACGAAATCGGCCAGGCACAGGTTGGGCCGCTCGATCGGCTTGTCGGCCTGCTGGCGCAGGAAGTGCAGGACTTCGACCGGCGCGCCGTCAGCGTCGAGCAGCGCGACATCATCACCGTCACCGCGCGCGCGCCACAGGCCGGCCACGGCCTTGGCTTGCAACCAGCGCTCGGCAATCAGGGTGTCGAGCATCGCCTGCGCATCGGCGAACAATTCGCGTGCCTGCGCGCCGACCACGGCGTCATCCAGGATGCGCGGGTAGGCACCGGATAATTCCCAGGTCTGGAAGAACGGCGTCCAGTCGATGATTTCGCGCAGTTCCTGCAGCGGCACATCGTCATATACGGTCACGCCGGGGTGCCGCGGCGTCGGCGGCAGGTAGTCGGCCCAGCCGCCATCGAAGCGGCGTTCGCGCGCGCGCGTGAGCGTCACCAGCGGCTTGGCGTCGCCCTTGTTGGCATGGCGCGCACGTACTTCGGCGTAGTCGGCGGCAACCTGCGCGACAAAGGCCGGGCGCAGTTCGTCGCTGAGCAGGGTCTGCATCACGCCGACTGCGCGCGAGGCATCCTTCACCCAGACCACTGGCTGGCCCAGGTGCGGCGCGATCTTCAACGCCGTGTGCGCGCGCGATGTGGTCGCGCCACCGATCATCAGCGGCAGGTCCAGGCCCTGGCGCTTCATTTCCTTGGCGACATGGCTCATTTCCTCGAGCGAGGGCGTGATCAGGCCAGACAGGCCAACGATGTCCACCTTGTCCTCGCGGGCACGGTCGATGATCGTCTGCATGGGCACCATCACGCCCAGGTCGACCACGTCGAAGTTGTTGCAGGCCAGCACCACGCCGACGATGTTCTTGCCGATGTCATGGACATCGCCCTTCACCGTTGCCATCAGCACCTTGCCCTTGCTGCGGCCGGCGTCGCCGGTGCGAAGTTTCTCCTCCTCGATATAGGGAATGAGGTGGGCGACGGCGCGCTTCATCACGCGGGCCGACTTCACGACCTGCGGCAGGAACATCTTGCCGGCGCCGAACAGATCGCCGACGACGTTCATGCCGTCCATCAGCGGGCCCTCGATGACGTCCAGCGGGCGTCTGGATTCCAGCCGGGCAGCTTCCGCATCGGCCTCGATGAAGGCATCGATGCCATGCACAAGCGCGTGGCGGATGCGTGCGGCGACATCCTGTTCACGCCAGGCCAGCGTCTCCACTTCGGCCTTGGCCTTCTTGCCCTTGTGGTTCTCGGCTTCGGCCAGCAGGCGCTCGGTGGCATCGGGGCGACGCGCCAATACGACGTCCTCGACCGCCGCGCGCAGCGCCGCCGGCAGGTCGTCCAGGATCGGCAGGCCACCGGCATTGACGATACCCATGTCCATCCCGGCCTGGATGGCGTGGTAGAGGAACACCGCGTGGATCGCATCGCGCACGGTGTTGTTGCCGCGGAAGCTGAAGCTGACATTCGATACGCCGCCGGAGACATGGCTGTGCGGAAAGCGTGCCTTGAGCTCCCGGCAGGCCGCGATGAAGGCCACCGCGTAGCCGTCGTGCTCCTCGATACCGGTGGCGATGGCGAAGATGTTCGGATCGAAGATCACGTCCTCGTCGGCGAAGCCGGCCACCCCGGTGAGCAATGCGTGCGCACGGCTGCAGATCGAAACCTTGCGCTCGAGGGTATCCGCCTGGCCTAGTTCGTCGAAGGCCATCACCACCACGGCTGCGCCATAACGCCGGACCAGCGCGGCCTGGGCCAGGAACGAAGCCTCGCCTTCCTTGAGCGAAATCGAATTGACGATCGCCTTGCCCTGCACGCATTTCAGGCCAGCTTCAATCACGCTGAACCGGGACGAGTCGATCATCAGCGGCACGCGCGCGATGTCCGGCTCGGCGGCGACCAGGCGCAGGAAGCGCGACATGGCAGCCTCCGCGTCGAGCATGCCTTCGTCCATGTTCACGTCGATTACCTGGGCACCACTCTCGACCTGCTGGCGGGCCACAGCCAGCGCTTCGTCGTAGCGGTTTTCCAGGATCAGCTTCTTGAACTGCGCCGATCCGGTGACGTTGGTACGTTCGCCGACGTTGACGAAATTGGTTTCTGGCGTGATGGCGAACGCTTCCAGCCCGGACAGGCGGGTGTGGGGCGCCGGATGGGCGAGCGCCCGCGGCGACACGCCCGCGACGGCCGCGGCGATGGCGGCGATGTGCTCGGGCGTAGTGCCGCAGCAGCCGCCAACCAGGTTGAGCATGCCGGCGCGCGCGAACTCCCCGAGCATTCCGGCCATCTCCGCCGGGCCTTCGTCGTAGTCGCCGAACGCGTTGGGCAGTCCGGCGTTGGGATGGCAACTGACGAAGGTGTCAGCGACTTGCGAGAGGATATCGACATGCGGTCGCAAGTCGCGCGCGCCAAGCGCGCAATTCAG
>JBKJMY010000143.1:0-8655 GCA_046596115.1 Arenimonas sp. | reverse complement strand
GTCGAGAAGATGCAATGAAGCTGATGACCCAGGAAACCTTCCAGGAAGAACGCGAAGCCGCCGGAAAATGGGTGCGCGCCCAGCTCAGTTCGGCGCAGTTGCCGACTTATTTCGTCGGCGTGCAGGAGCACCTGGACATGCGCCACGCGGTCGAGGAAAAGCAAGGCAAGGCGTTCAAGCTCAAGCAGTACCACGACAAGGTCCTGAGCTTCGGCTCGCCATCGGCCAAGTACGTGCGTGCGCTGATGCTCGACCAGCCAATCCCGTGACCTCGGCATGAGCCTGCTGATGAAATTGCGGCAATTGTTCGGCGTCGCGCCGGTGGCAGCGGCCGTCCCCCCGACCGCGTCCACGCACTTGGCGGCGGGCGCGAGCATCGCGGCGGAGCCGACGGCGATCGCCGCGGCCGCCGCCGGCGAGCGACGTGTCCGCGAACGTCCGGGCCTGCGCCCCGGCCTGCGCATCCTGGTGATCGATGATTCGGCCACCATCGTCGCGCTGCTGCGGCGCATGTTGCGGCAGAACGGATTCGACGCGCTGGAAGCCGGCGATGCCGAAACAGGGATCGCGCTCGCAACTGCCGATCCGCCGGACCTGATCTTCCTGGACATCGTGCTGCCGGGCATGAACGGCTTCGCGGCGCTGCGACAACTGCGTCGCGATCCGTCGACGCAGCACGTCCCGATCATCATGATCAGCGGCAATGAACAGGCGACCGAGGAGTTCTACCTGTACCGGATCGGCGCCGATGACTTCATGAAGAAGCCGTTTTCCCGAGCCGAGGTGTTCGCCCGGATTCAGCGCCTGGCGGATGCCGATGGCATCCCGCGTCGGGTTGCGGCCGGCGAGGCCGCCGAACGGGCCGAGTCCCAAGGCAGCTGACACGCCATCAAGGAGGCTCAGAGGCCGCAATAGAGGCCTCTCAGCCCAAATAACCGAATATTCATGGGCGGTTTGTTAAGCTTCGTTTACTTAACGATTAACACCTGTCCCCAACTGCCTTCCAGGCAGCTGGCGCCGGGTCGCACCCTCTGGAGGCCTCAATGAGCGAAAACGCCCACTACCTGCACGATCTCATCGACATCACCCGCGATGGAACCCAGTTCTACGAAGAAGCCGCCAAGGCCGTGCCGGACAAGAAGCTGAGCCGGGTCTTTACCGACCTCGCCAAAGCCAAAACCGCGCTGGCCGACAACATGACCCCCGAGCTGAAGCCCGGCGGCCGTGGCAAGGCCAACCCGATGGAACTGCGGGACGAAGTCATGCAGACCTACCAGGGCGTTCGCGCCGGTTTCAAGTCGGTCGGTTCGGCGCAGATCACGGCGCTCGAGCAGACCGAAAGCCAGATCCAGGTGTCCTTGCAGAAGGTCGTCATGGACCGTGACCACAGCTTCGTGGTGCGGGTCCTGGCCAAGCAGTATGTCCACGCCGCCGAAGCCTTGAAGGCTGAGCTGCGCAGCCGCAAGCGCACGATGCAGGCCTGATGCCTGCAGCTGAACGCCGACCCAATAGGGGTCGGCGTCCGGCGCATCTCCCGGCCCGTCCGGGGACTCTTTAGAGGTGTAGGCAGCAACGGGTTCACCCGCCCTTGCCGCCTCCTTTCCTAAACTGATCCCATGGAAGACGCGCCGATGAAACCCGCAACCCCCATCCCGACCCCGGCCATCCCGACCCCTGCCAGCCCGGCCAGGCGACGCCTGCTCGGCGGCTCCATCCTGGGCCTGGCAGGCCTGGCTTTGGCCTGCTCGCGCAGCGAGCCGGCTGCTGCCGGCCAGACAAGTGCCAAGCCGGCGATAGCGACTCCGCCGCGCCTGGTGGCTATCGTGGAATTCAAGAATGACGCCTCGCGCGTCCAGTCGCTGCGCTTGCCCATGATCGTGCACACCGACGCCGAGTGGAAGGCGCTCCTGCCGCCGCGAAGCTTCTATGTCACGCGGCAAGGGGGCACCGAGTCGCCGTTCAGCGGCGAATACAACAAGCTGCACGACGTGCGCGGTGTATTCCGCTGCATCTGCTGCGGCACGGCGCAATTTGATGCGCGCACCAAATTTGAATCAGGTACCGGCTGGCCGAGTTTCTGGCAACCGATCGCCCGCGAGAACATCCAGGAACTGCACGACTTCACGCTCGGCATGGAGCGCACCGAAAACCGCTGCGCGCGCTGCGATGCGCATCTGGGCCACGTCTTCAATGACGGTCCCAAGCCGACCGGCCTGCGCTATTGCATGAACTCGGTGGCGCTGAAGTTCTCCCCGGCCTGACCCCCCAACCAATTCTCGGAGAAGTAGCATGGACAACAATCGACTCAGCTCACTCGCAGGCAAGGGCTTGCTCGGCGTCGCCGCCAGCATCGCTCTTGTCTTTGGCTTCAGCAATACCGGCATCGCCCGGCAGGCTGTCCCGGATCCCAAGGTCGACTCCAGCCCCGTGGCCGCATCGGGCAACAGGACCGCGGTCTTCGCCGGCGGCTGTTTCTGGGGCATCGAAGCGGTGTTCGAGCACACCCGCGGCGTCGTCGACGCCCGCTCGGGCTATACCGGTGGCAGCGCAGTCACCGCCAAGTACAACATCGTCAGTACCGGGACCACCGGCCATGCCGAATCGGTCGAAGTGCGTTATGACCCGTCCAAGGTCACCTACGGCCAGTTGCTGAAGGTGTTCTTCTCGGTCGCCCATGATCCGACCCAGCTCAATCGCCAGGGTCCGGACACTGGTACCCAGTACCGGTCGGCCATTTTCTACACCGATGCCGAGCAGCAGAAGATCGCCAGCGCCTACATTGATCAGATGCGCCGCGCGCAGATCTTCGGCAAGGCGCCGATCGTCACCCAGGTGGTGCCGCTGAAGACGTTCTTCCCGGCCGAGTCCTACCACCAGAACTACGCGCGACTGAATCCAGGCGACCCGTACATCGTGTACAACGATGCGCCCAAGGTGGCGCACCTCAAGCAGAGCCTGCCGACGCTTTACCGCTGATTGCGGTACCGGGCATGGGTCGTCGGGACCGCCGTGCATTAAACTGCCGGCATGGCCGACACCCTTGCCCTGATCCGCCCGGACGACTGGCACCTGCACCTGCGTGACGGCGACGCACTGCGCGCGGTGCTGCCGGATACCGCTCGTCGCTTCGCGCGAGCCATTGTCATGCCCAACCTGGCGCCTCCGGTACGGACACTGGATGACGCCCGCGCCTATCGCGAGCGCATCCTGCGCGCGCTGCCGGACGGGGCGGCATTCGAGCCGCTGATGACGCTATACCTCACCGAGGCCACCAGCGCGGCGGATATCAACGCGGCCAAGGCATCGGGCATCGTGCATGCGGTGAAGTACTACCCGGCGGGCGCGACCACCAATTCGCAATCCGGCGTCACCGACCTGGGCCGTTGCGACGCGGTGTTCGACGCCATGCAGGAGGCCGGCCTGCCGCTGCTGCTGCACGGCGAGGTGACCGACCCCGCGGTGGATATCTTCGATCGCGAAGCTGTTTTCATCGAACGCCATGGCCGCGCCCTGGTCGAGCGCTTCCCCGGGCTGCGCATCGTGCTCGAGCACCTGACCACGCGCGATGGCGTCGAGTTTGTGCTGGCGGCACGTGAAGGCGTTGCCGCAACGCTGACTCCGCAGCACCTGCTGATGAGTCGCAATGCCCTGTTCGCGGGCGGCCTGCGACCCCATGCCTACTGCCTGCCGGTGCTCAAGCGCGAACTGCATCGCGAAGCGCTAGTGGCCGCGGCAACGTCCGGCAATCCGCGCTTCTTCCTGGGGACCGACAGCGCGCCGCATGCGCGCCACGCCAAGGAATCCGATTGCGGCTGCGCCGGGCTGTACAGCGCGCATGCCGCGATCGAGCTGTACGCCGAAGTGTTCGATGCCGCCGGTGCCCTGGATCGGCTCGAGGCATTTGCCAGCTTCCACGGCCCTGATTTCTATCGCCTGCCGCGCAATACCGACAGCATCCAGCTGCGTCGTGAACCGGTCGCCATCCCGCACGAACTGCCCTTCGGCGACACGACCCTGGTGCCGATGCGCGCCGGTGGCAGCGTGGCCTGGCGGCTGCTGTAAGGCGCGGGTGGAGGTGGCCGGGGCGTTCCAAGCTTGGCCCCAGGGACGCCGGCGTCAGGCCGCGTCCGCGTCGCCTCTGAAGTGCGTCGCCTCTGAAGTGCGTCGCCTCTGAGGTGCGTCGCCTCTGAGGTGCGTCGCGCGGCTGCGTTTCAGGCGCGCCTGCCCTGCGCGAGCGCGACACTGCCCAGGATCAGCAGGCCGGCCACCAGCATGCGCCAGGTCGGCGTTTCGCCCAAAAGACCCCAAGCCCACAGCACCGCGAACAGCGGCACCAGGTAGGCGACCATCACCGCACGATTGCCTCCGATGCGCTGGATCAAACGGTAATACAGCGCATAGGCAATGCCGGAGCAGACCACGCCCAGGGCCACGGCGGACGCCCATGAGGCGGCACTGATCGGATGCGAGGGCCAAGTCGCGATGGCGAACGGCAACAGCAGCAGGGCCGCACACGACAGGGTCGCAGCCGCGAGTGCAATCGGCGGCAAGCCGGCCAGCTTGTGCCGGATCAGGTTGACACCGACTCCATACAGGAAGGCTGCCGCGGTACCAGCAAGCACTGCCATGCCGGTGCTCGCGCCGGCCACCTTTGCACTGGCAAGGATCACCACGCCGGCAAATCCGGCAGCCAGCGCGGCCATATGCCGCCAGCCGATGCGCTCTCCGTAAAACGCGAATGCGACCAGTGCGGTGAACATCACCGCCAGGCTATTGCTGATCGCGACCACGCCCGCAGGTGCGTGTTGTGAGGCCCATGCGAACAACGCAAACGGAACAGCGGAGTTGATGGCGCCGATCAAGGCCAGGGTCGGCCAGAGTCGAAGCGGAAAGGCAGCTCGCTGCCGCCACAGGAACGGAAGCAGCGCGCACGCACCCAGCGCCAGACGCATCTCTCCGAGCGCGAGCGCGCCGAACTCGACGGCCGCGACGCGTTGGAACATGAAGGAAGCGCCCCAGATCGCAGCGAGCGCGCCCAACTCGACGGGCGTCAGCCATGCTCGGGTGCGCGGCACTTGCTGCAGCCCGGAACCCTCGACCAGTGCGTTCCGTTTCATGGCGAATGCGTGCATCGTGAGCGCTGCGGAGTTTGGCGATTTTTCAGCGCGCGGGCCCGGCAGTGCGGCGGAACGTCACCACCAGCACATCGCGAAAGGCCGCCTGCGCGGCATCCTTCGCCCGGACCGGCGTCACGCCGTGGTAAACGCGGTGATCGTCGAGCAGCGCCGCATCGAACGGATGCGCCAAAGTGAAGCGATCGGCATCGCTGCCATCGTGCGTACCGATGATGGTGGTGCCGCGCCCGATGTTGCTCCTGCGCACCAGCAGCACCAGCACGTAATCCACGCCATCGCGATGCATGCCTTCGGGCGTCGGAAGCCCGTCCATTCCCGCGCCCGCCTCGATGCGGAACTGGTGCAGCTCGATGTGCCACGGCACCGCGCCGACAAGTCCTTCGAACAGCGCGCGACAGAAATCCAGGATGGTGCGCAAGCTCTCGCCGCTCGCCAGCGCTGGCTCGACCGGTGCGAACCAGCGCGCGGTGCCGCCATTGAGCGCGTTGTACTCCAGCGCCTGGAAGTGCGGCTGCGGTGGTGCCAGGACGAGTTCGGCGCCGGGACTGGCGGCATAGACAGCGTGCCGCCGGCGACGGTAGCGGCCATGGTCGGCCATGTGCCCGTCAAGCTCGAGCCGGCTCCAACTGTCAGCCAGCGCTTCCCAGTCGTCGAGCGGTCCTTGCAAGGCCAGCATGGCGCGCATCACCACGCCCGGCACGAAGGCAAAACCCGGGTCGGCCAAGGCCACGGACAAGTCCTGCGGCGACGGCGCAGCGCGGTCGGCGGCGGGTGCGGAATGCATGTGTCAATGATACCGCCGCGCCCGTCGCGGCGCTTGGCCGCTGTCGCGACAGCGCTAGAATCAGCTCTCGCCCACGGATCGCCGCCGCCATGCCCCTGCCCCCCGCCACACCGCCGCTGACCCGCGCAGAATCCAGCGGCTACAGCGAAACCTCGCGCCACGCCGACGTCATGGGCTTCATCGACGAATTGGCCGCCGAGGGCGATCCCCGCCTGCGCGTCGGCAACTTTGGAGCCTCGCCGGAAGGCCGTGCGCTGCCGCTGCTGGTGTTGTCGTCGCAGGGGCATTTCACGCCCGAGGCGGCCCACGCCTCCGGCTTGCCGGTGGTGCTGGTAATGAACGGTATCCACGCCGGCGAGATCGAGGGCAAGGAAGGTTGCCTGATGCTGGTGCGCGACATCCTGCGCGGTGCGCATGGCGACCTGCTCGACCACCTGGTATTGGTGGTGGTGCCCCTGTTCAATCCGGACGGCAACGACCGCATCGATCCGGACAACCGCAAGCTGGAACTGGACAAGTTCAGCGGACAACTGGGACCCGCGAGTGGCGTCGGCACGCGCGTGAATGCCGCCGGGATCAATCTCAACCGCGACTACATGCAGCAAAAGGCCGGGGAAATGCGGCTGCTGCAAACGCGGGTTGCGCAGTTGTGGAATGCACACCTGACCATTGACTGCCACTCGACCAATGGTTCGATCCATCGCTTCGCGATGACCTACGATATCCCGCATGTGGTGGAAAGCGGCCGGCGCGAACCGATCGACTACATGCGCGAGCAACTGCTTCCGGTGGTGGCTGCGAAGGTTCGCGAGTCCGAGCACATGGATAGTTTCTACTACGGGAATTTCCTGCGCGACGAGGGCGGCCAGGGCCTGGGCTGGATCACCTATACACACCATCCGCGGTTTGGCGGCAACTACCGCGGACTGACGAATCGACTCGACTTGCTGCTCGAGAGCTATTCCTACATCCCTTACGACGAGCGGGTTCGCGCGACCTACGCCTTCCTGCGCGAATCGCTGCGCTACGTCGCCGGGCATGGAAACGAGATCGTCGCACTGCTGGCCGGCTGCGAGATGCCGCCGGAATTCATCGCGGTGCGCTATCGGCTGGAGTCGTTTCCCGACCGCGAGGTGGATGTCCTGACCCGCGAGCCGTACACGCTGGATGGCGCGCCGATCACCGTGCGTGTTCCATGGATCGGCCGGTTTACCAGCGAACATACCGTGCAGCGTCCCCTCGCCTATGCCGTCGCGCCGGCGGTCGCTGCACTGCTCAGCAGGCACGGACTGGCAGTGGAAGCTCCGACCTCACCACTGCAACTGGATGCCGACGTCGCCACCGTGCGCGGGCGTGTCAGTTCGGCCGGGCGGCAGATCCTCGAGGCCAACGCCTCCGAATACCTGGAGGCCGATTACCGGCGCGGGCGGCAGACGCTTCCCGACGGCTGGTCGCTGGTGCGCACGGAGCAGGCTCGCGGCGCGATCGCAGTCTATCTGTGCGAAGCGGAAAGCGACGACGGGCTGCTCGCAGCGGGCCTGGCATCGGCCGAGCCGGGCGCGCCGTTTCCGGCCTGGCGCGTGTACGCCGTGGAATGAAAAAACGCCCGGCGCAAGGCCGGGCGTTGAATTGCAGCGGAGCCGTCAGCCCCTTGCTCAGTAGCGGTAAGGCTGCCCATACGAACTGCGATACGGCTGCAGGTTGAGGATCACCGACAACACGGTCGACAGGATCGTATTGTTGCCGTTGTAGCTGCGGCCGTACTGGCGTCGACCGTAATAGCCATCCGAGTAGCCGCGGCGGAAGCCTTCGCGGAAATAGTAGTTGTATTCCGACTGGCGCACATACACGCCGCGGTAGCCATAGTTGGCATCCTCGTAGGCAAAGCTGCTGCGGTAGTCGAAGCGCCAGCCATCGTTGTCGTCCGCCCGGCCGGCACGAATGCCTTCCTGGTATCCCAGTTCGATCGCTCGGCGCAGCAGGCGCGCCGCATAGTCGTTCACCTGGTAATAGCTGCCACTGCGGTAGTAACGATAGGTCGGCGCGCTCGAATAGTACGGGTCGTTGTAGTAGTTGTAGTTTTGCCAGTCGAAGCGCTGGTTCTGTTGCCGCAGCAGGTCGTAGTAGCGCTGCTGGTAGGCGTACTGCGAATCGCGGTTCTGCTGGCGCAGGTACTGCGAACGCTGGCGCGCCTGGTAATCGCGATTGGAGTAGTCACGGTTGTAGCGCTGGGCCTGCAGGCGCTGCTGAGTGATCAGCGTCTCCTGCTGTTCGCGCGACAGGCGCTCCGAGTCACGCTCGCCCTGGCGCGCGCGCGCGGCTTCCGCGTTGGTCAGGTGACTGCCCTGCTGGTCATGGTTGTAGCCGGTAGCATCCTGGCGACGGTTCTCTTGCGGCTGGCTGTCGCGAGTCTGGTCGCCCTGCGCCTGGCGGAGAGCACTGCGGTCGGCCGCTGCCTGGCGGTCCCGGTACTGGGCAGAATCGCGCTGCGCGGCGTCCAGTTCCTGGCGCTGTTGCTCGCCAATACGGCGCTGCTGCACTGCCGTGCTTTCGCGATCAGCCTGCTCGCGCTGGCTCTCCTGCTCACGCGCCGCCTGCAACTGCTGCTGACGCATGTCTCGAGCCTGGTTCTGCTGCTGCGCCTGCTGCTGCTGCTGCTGCGCCTGCTGCTGCTGCTGCTGCGCCTGCTGCTGCTGCTGCTGCGCCTGCTGCGTCCGCTGCTGCTGCGCCTGCTGC
>JBKJMY010000146.1:0-8365 GCA_046596115.1 Arenimonas sp. | reverse complement strand
CTGACATTGCCCACCGACTTGGACATCTTTGCGCCGCCCATGTTGAGCATGCCGTTGTGCAGCCAGAACCGCGCGAACACCTTGCCACCGTGTGCGCAGGTGCTTTGCGCCAGTTCGTTTTCGTGGTGCGGGAACTGCAGGTCCACGCCACCGGCGTGGATGTCGATGGTCTGTCCAAGGTGCGCCTCGGCCATCGCCGAGCATTCGATGTGCCAGCCGGGCCGGCCCACGCCCCATGGCGACTCCCAGCCGGGCAATTCGGGCGGGGACGGCTTCCAGAGCACGAAATCGCCGGCATCGCGCTTGTACGGCGCTACCTCGACTCGCGCGCCGGCCAGCATCTCGTCCGTTGGGCGGCGCGACAGGCTGCCGTAGTCGGCGAAGCTGGCCACCGAAAACAGCACGTGGCCATCGGCAGCGTAGGCATTGCCAGACGCGATGAGCGTTTCGATCATGGCGATGATCTGTGCAATATGCGCCGTCGCATGCGGCTCGATATCAGGAGGCGCCACGCCAAGCCTTGCCATGTCGTCGCGGTACACAGCGGTGAACTTGTCGGTAATCTTCGCTATCGGTACGCCCTGCGCCTGGGCCGCGGCATTGATCTTGTCGTCAACATCGGTGATGTTGCGGGCATACACCAATCGCGGCAGGCGCCGGCGAAGCAGCCGGGCCAGCACATCGAACACCACGGGCCCACGCGCATTACCGATATGTACATAGTTGTAGACGGTCGGGCCGCACAGGTACATGGTGGCCCGTGCCGGATCGAGCGGCGCGAAGGCCTCGAGGCGGCGGTGAAGGCTGTTGAAAAGTCGCAGTTCCATGGCGCAAGTCTATCAAGCTGGTGCAGACTGAACGGCGTGCTTGGGGCCGGATTCAGCGGCGTAATGCTTGAATCGGACCAGTGGCGGGGCAGGGCGGATCACCGTCGGCCTGCCCATCAGCAAATGCCGCCAGCTGCACGCAACCGGAGGATGTGATGACCATTGCCAGCGCACGATCCGGACTTGCCCTGGCATGGGTGCTGTGGGCCGGCGCGGCCGACGCCGCGCCACCGGATGAAAACGTGACCTTTGGCTATGCGCAGGTCATGCGGGCCACACCGGTGTTCATCAATGAGCAAGTGAGTGTGGCCGAGGAGCAGTGTGACCAGGCGCGTCCGCCGCGCCGGTCGGTCGCCGGTACCGTGGCGGGCGCCATTGTCGGCGGTGTGCTCGGCAACCAGGTCGGCAAAGGCGACGGGCGCAAGGCCGCCACCGTTGCGGGCGCCGTGCTTGGCGGCGTCATCGGCCGCCGGGTGCAGCAAGATGCCAAGGCCCAGCCCGGCTGCCGCATTGTCGATGTCCAGCGCGAGCAGCGCCGGCTTGCCGGCTACGACGTCGAGTACCAGTACAAGGGCCAGGTCTATATGTCCCGGCTACCGACGGACCCGGGCAATCGCTTGCGTGTTCGCGTGTCCGTGACGCCGGATGATCCAAGCGCCGCCGGAACCTGAGCGGTTGCGGGCATGGGCCACGGCTGACATACTGCGCCTCGATGCCGTCCGCGCCCGCCACCACCGTGTTCCAGAGCTCCGCCCGGATGGCATCCGGCATGACCTCGCGTGCGCGCCGACCGGGACCCCGACCACTCGCTGGGTAGCCTGGACGCGTCGCCGTTCACCGCAAAAGCCCAGCTCCGCGCTGGGCTTTTTCGTTTCAGATTTTCGACCAGGCCCCAACAAGCTTCCTGACGATGCTGCAAGAACCACGGAACTCGAATGAAGCACTTCCTCAATACCCAGGACTGGACCCGCCCCGACCTCGACGCCCTGCTCGCGCAGGCGACGCAGTTCAAGCGCGACAAGCTGGGCGACCAGTTGCGCGGCAAGTCCATCGCCCTGTTGTTCTTCAACCCCTCGCTGCGCACCCGGACCAGCTTCGAGTTGGGTGCGTTCCAACTCGGCGGTCATGCGGTCGTGTTGGCGCCAGGGAAGGATGCCTGGCCGATCGAGTTCGACACTGGCGTGGTGATGGACGGTGAAGCCGAAGAGCACATTGCCGAAGTCGCGCGCGTGCTCTCGCGCTACGCCGACCTCATCGCCGTGCGCGCATTCCCGAAATTCCAGGACTGGCAGCTGGATCGCCAGGACCGTGTCCTGCGCGGATTTGCGAAGCACGCCACGGTGCCGGTGATCAACATGGAAACGATCACCCATCCCTGCCAGGAGCTGGCGCATATCCAGGCGCTGCAGGAACATTTCGGCAGTACCGACCTGCGCGGCAAGAAGTACGTGCTGACCTGGACCTACCACCCCAAAGCGCTCAATACCGCCGTCGCCAATTCCGCGCTGACCATCGCCACCCGCTACGGCATGGACGTGACCGTGCTGTGCCCGACGCCGGACTATGTGCTCGATGAGCGCTACATGGCCTACGGCAGCGAAAACGCTGCGGAAAATGGCGGCTCGCTCACGGTCAGCCACGACGTTGCCAGCGCCTACGACGGAGCCGATGTCGTCTACGCCAAAAGCTGGGGCGCGCTGCCGTACTTTGGCCGATGGGAGCAGGAAAAGCCGATCCGCGATCAGTACAAGCACTTCATGGTCGACTCGGAAAAAATGGCGCGCACCAACAACGGCGTGTTCAGCCACTGCCTGCCGCTGCGCCGGAACATCAAGGCAAGCGATGCGGTCATGGATTCACCGGCCTGCATCGCCATCGACGAGGCCGAGAACCGCCTGCACGTGCAGAAGGCCATCATGGCCGCGCTTGCCAACCAGACCTGACTCGATCAAACCCGACCCGACCCGACCCGACCAAACCCGGCCAAACCCGGCCAAACCAAACCAAACCAAATCTTCCACGGAACTCCAGCCCATGTCCCAGCAAGACGTCGTCCTCGCATTCTCCGGTGGACTCGACACCAGTTTCTGCGTGCCTTACCTGCAGGAGCGTGGCTACTGCGTGCATACCGTGTTCGCCGACACCGGCGGCGTGGATGCCGACGAGCGCGCCTTCATCGAGCAGCGTGCTGCGGAGCTTGGCGTCACCTCGCACGTCACCGTTGATGGCGGTCCGTCGATCTGGTCCGGCTTCGTGCGGCCGTTCCTGTGGGCAGGCGAGGGCTACCAGGGCCAGTACCCGTTGCTGGTGTCGGACCGTTACCTGATCGTGGAAGCGGCGCTGGCGCGCTGTGCCGAACTGGGCACCAAGCTGGTCGCGCACGGCTGCACCGGCATGGGCAACGACCAGGTGCGCTTCGACCTGGCGGTGAAGGCGCTGGGCGACTTCACGATCATTGCGCCGATCCGCGAGATCCAGAAGGAACACACACAGACCCGCGCGTATGAGCAGGTCTACCTGGAACAACGCGGCTTCGCCGTGCGCGCCAAGCAGAAGGCGTACACCATCAACGAGAACCTGCTCGGCCTGACCATGTCGGGTGGCGAGATCGATCGTTGGGAAGCACCGGGGCCGGATGCGCGCGGCTGGTGCGCCCCGCGTGCGGAGTGGCCCACGGCGCCGCTGCGGGTGAAGCTGCAGTTCAAAAACGGAGAGGCGGTTGCGCTCGACGGCGTTCCGATCGCCGGACACACACTGCTGGCCAAGCTCAACGGTCTGTTCGCCGCCTACGGCATCGGCCGCGGCCTGTATACCGGCGACACCACCATCGGCCTGAAGGGTCGGATCATTTTCGAAGCGCCTGGGCTGACCGCATTGCTGGCCGCGCATCGCGCGCTTGAAGAGGCCGTGCTGAGCAAGGCGCAGAACCGCTTCAAGCCTGAAGTCGCGCGCAAGTGGGTGGAACTGGTGTACGAAGGTTTCTACCACGACCCACTGAAGACCGATATCGAGGCATTCCTTGCCTCCACCCAGCGCTGCGTCAATGGCGAAGTCACGCTGGAAACCCACGGCGGGTCCGTCGCGGCCGTTGCCATCGCATCGCCGCATATCCTCAATGCAAAGGGCGCCACCTACGCACAGTCCGCCGACTGGGGCGTGGAGGAGGCCGAGGGCTTCATTCGTCTGTATGGCATGAGCAGCACGCTGTGGGCTGAGGTCAACCGCTGATGCGCGAGAGGATCCTTCGCCACCTCGAGGCGCTGGTCGCCTACGACACCCGCAATCCGCCGCGGCAAATCGGCCCCGACGGCATTTTTGACTATCTGCGCGCGCACTTGCCGGGTTTCGAGTTCACGCTCACCGACCACGGTGCGGGTGCAGTCTCGTTGCTGGCCATACGCGGGCAGACCGACCGCCTGTTCAACGTGCATCTCGATACCGTGCCGTCGTCGCCGGCATGGACGGCTGATCCGTTGCGCCTGCGCATCACCGACGATCGAGCCATTGGATTGGGCGCCTGCGACATCAAGGGTGCCGCCGCCTGCCTGGTGTCGGCGGCCGAATCGAGTACTGGCCCTGTCGCGATGCTGTTCAGCAGCGACGAAGAGGCCAACGATCCGCGTTGTATTGCCGCATTCCTTGCCACCGACCATGGCATGCATGAAGTCATCGTTGCCGAGCCAACCCAGGCCAAGGCGGTGCTCGCACACCGGGGTATCGCTTCAGTGCGAATCGCGTTTCGCGGCCAGGCGGGCCATGCCTCGGCCGAGAATGCGATGTCGCTCAGCGCCGTGCACCAGGCGATGCGCTGGGGCGCGCGTGCACTGGCCGAAGTCGAGGCGATGTCGCATTTGCGTTTTGGCGGGATGACCGGGCTGCGCTTCAACATCGGCCGGATCGAAGGCGGCATCAAGGGCAACGTCATCGCGCCGCAATGCGAGGCGCGCTTCAACTTCCGCCCGCTGCCCTCGCAGACCCCGGAGGATCTGCACGCCCTGTTCCGTGGCCTCGCCGACAGCGACGCGCTGGCCGATTACGAGGAAACCTTCCGCGGCCCCTGCCTGCCCACGGGCGATGTGGCCGACGCCGAACGCCGTCGGCTTGACGCGCGCGACCTTGCCGATGCACTCGACCTGCCGATCGGCAATGCGGTGGATTTCTGGACTGAAGCATCAATGTTCTCAGCGGCCAGCTGCACCGCCCTGGTCTATGGTCCGGGCGACATCGCCCAGGCCCATGCGGCAGATGAGTGGGTGGCGCTGGAGCAGCTCGACGAGGTCGGCGCTGCCTACCTGCGCATCATGGGCGGGCCGCGATGAACGACCTGCGTCCGACCATCGTGCGGCTGCTGTCGAACATGGGCAGCGCCAAGGAAATCCAGCAATACCTGCGCCGGTTCTCGCAACTGGACGCGGCGCGCTTCGCCGTGGTCAAGGTGGGTGGCGCGATCCTGCGCGATGAACTCGAGTCGCTCGTCTCCTCGCTCGCCTTCCTGCAGCAGGTTGGCCTGACGCCGATCGTGATCCACGGTGCCGGCCCGCAGCTGGACGAGGCAGTGGTTGCGGCCGGGATCCAGAAACGCACGGTGGACGGCCTGCGCTATACCGATCCGGCCACGCTTGCGGTGGTGCGACGCGTCTCGCAGCAGGAAAACCGCCACCTGGTCGAGGCCCTGCAGGCCCAGGGCGTGCGCGCCACGTCAATCACCGCCGGCGTGTTCGAGGCCGAACCACTCGATGCCGAACGCTTCGGCCTGGTCGGCAAGGTCGTGGCGGTGCATACCGATGCGGTGTTGGCCGCCGTTCGGGCACGCTCCATTCCGGTCATCGCATCGCTTGGGGAAACGACAGGCGGTCAGATCCTCAACGTCAATGCCGATTGGGCGGCGAACGAACTGGTCAAGATCCTGCAGCCATACAAGATCGTATTCCTGACCGGAACTGGCGGCCTGCTCGATGCCGATGGGCACCTGATCGACTCGATCAACCTGTCCACCGAATACGACACGTTGATGACCCAGCCTTGGGTGCACTCGGGCATGCGGATCAAGATGCAGCAGATCCACGATCTGTTGATGCAGTTGCCGCCGTCCTCGTCGGTGTCCATCACCCGTCCGGACGAGTTGGCCAAGGAACTGTTCACCCATCGCGGCTCCGGCACCCTGGTCCGCCGCGGTGAAAAGGTCCTCACCGTCGAGGGCTGGGATGGCCTGGATCTCGACAAGCTCAAGACGCTGATCGAGAGTGGCTTCGGCCGCAAACTTGCGCCTGACTACTTCGAAACGACCATCCCCTATCGCGTCTTCGTCAGCGAGCACTATCGTGCCGCGCTGGTGCTGACCCTGGAGGAGGGCATCCCGCACCTGGACAAGTTCGCAGTCAGCGAAGATGCCCAGGGCGAGGGCCTCGGCCGCGCCGCCTGGCAGGTGATGCAGGATGCCACGCCGAGGCTGTTCTGGCGCTCGCGTTCTGAAAATCCGGTCAACGATTTCTACTTCGACCAGTGCGATGGCTGCCTGAAGGGTGAGCGATGGCACGTATTCTGGTACGGACTGGAATCGTTCGACGACATCCGCTTTGCAGTGGATCATTGCCGGGCGCGCCCGGCGTCGCTGAAAGACTGACACGGTGTGCAGAGCGGGTGCGCTTCAACCTCGACCAGATTCTTTCCAACGCAGGCAAGCGAACATGAGCATCAAGATAGGGCTGATCGGTGCCCGCGGCCATGTCGGCAGCGAGTTGATCCGGCTGTTCGCCGATCACCCGGAATTCGAGCTGGCGTTCGTCGCGTCGCGTGGCCGGGCCGGCAAGGCGCTGTCGGATTTCGAGGACCGCGCACCCGACCTGCGCTACATCAATCCCGCCGCCGCCGAGGCCGCCGCGCTGGGAGCCGACGCGCTGGTGCTGGCACTGCCCAATGGCATGGCGGCGGAGTTTGTCGGCGCCGTGGACGCGCTTTCGCCATCGACCGTGGTGTTGGACCTGTCTGCCGACTATCGCTTCGACGAGCACTGGTACTACGGCTTGCCCGAACTCACCCGCGCCAGGGCACCGGGCGCGAAGCGAATTTCCAACCCGGGCTGCTATGCCACGGCCATGCAATTGGCGCTCGCCCCACTGCGCGGCATGCAGTCGGCAGCTGCGCAGTGTTTTGGCGTATCGGGCTATTCCGGCGCCGGAACCAGCCCGTCGGACAAGAACGATCCGGACACGCTGCGCGACAACCTGATACCGTATTCGCTGGTTAGCCACATCCACGAGCGCGAAGTCGCGCGCCAGCTTGGCCAGCCGGTCGAGTTCATGCCGGCGGTGGCGCCACACTTCCGCGGCATCACCATGACGGTCAACGCGCACTTGTCGCGTGCGATGTCGCGCGATGAGATCGTTGACTTGTTCGAGGCGAAGTATCGCGACGAGCCATTGGTCGAGGTGCTCGATAGCGCGCCCTGGGTCAGCCAGATCGCCGGCCGGCACGGCGTGCAGATCGGCGGCTTTACCTTGTCGGCCGACGGGCGCAGGCTGGTGCTGGTCTCGACCCTGGACAATCTGCTCAAGGGCGCTGCCACGCAGGCTGTGCAGAATCTCAACCTTGCGTTCGATTTCGACGAAACACTGGCAATTCCACTGTGAGAGGCGCTTCGTGAGCGAATTGCTCTGGCAAAAACCCGGCACCCACGTGGACGAGCGCATCCAGCGCTTCCTCGCAGGTCGCGATGTGGTGCTGGACCGCGAGCTGTTCGCGTTCGACATCGAGGCCAGCGCGGCGCATGCAGAAGGACTGGCGAATATCGGCATCCTCACCGGTGACGAGTTGGCTGCGATCAAGCGGGAGTTGGGCCTGTTGTCGATTGACTTCGTGAGCGGGGCGTTTGTCCTGGACGAACGATTCGAGGACGGGCATTCGGCGATTGAGTCGCGACTGACCGAGCGCCTTGGTGAAATTGGCCGCAAGATCCACACCGGCCGCAGCCGCAACGACCAGGTACTGGTCGCCACCCGCCTGCACCTGCGCGCCGCACTGGCACGCCTGCGCGGGCATTCGGTGGCGATCGCCCGCGTCGCGCTTGATCGCGCTGGCGCCGATGCGGCGCTGCCGATGCCCGGCTATACGCACCTGCAGCGCGCCATGGTGTCGTCTGCGGGCCTGTGGTGGGCCGGATGGGCCGAAGCCTTCATCGACGACGCGCAACTGGCCCGGGATACCGCGACCTGGGTCGATGCCAATCCGCTCGGATCCGCGTCCGGTTACGGCGTCAACCTGCCGCTGGACCGCGGATTCACCACCCGCGCGCTTGGCTTTTCGCGCATGCAGGTCGCGGCGACCTATGCGCAACTCTCGCGCGGCAAGTTCGAGCTGCAGGCGCTCAACGCACTGGGCCAGGCGCTGCTGGACGTGCGTCGCCTGGCCTGGGACCTGAGCCTGTTCGCCAGTGCGGAGTTCAACTTCATCAGCCTGCCGGCGGAATACACCACCGGTTCGTCGCTGATGCCGAACAAGCGTAATCCGGACCTGATCGAGTTGCTGCGCGCCAGCTACGT
>JBKJMY010000106.1:0-5753 GCA_046596115.1 Arenimonas sp. | reverse complement strand
CCCCCGCCGAAGCTGCTGCCGCCGAAGCTGCTGCCGCCGAAGCTGCGGCCTCCGAAGCCGCCGAAGCCGAAGCCGCCGCCGAAGCCGCTGCGGCCAAAGCAGCCGCCGCCGAAGCAGCCGCCGCCGAAGCAGCCGCCGCCGAAGCTGCTTCTGAGGCGATCGCGTTCGAGACAGCGGAAGCGCAGTTTGTCGCCACCGATTCCGCGGTCGATATCGATGCGCTGGGTTTCGAATCGATGCCGGAGTTCGAGAACCTTGGCGCCGGCGAATCCGAGACGGCGTTCTCCGAGCACTCAGAGCCATCTTACGAAGACGCCATGGGCGCATCTTCGCAGCACGACACTGAGTCGGATGCGTTCATGGCGACCGGCGCGGACGCTGCGTCTGGCGAATCGTTCGGCGAACTGTCCGACGCGACCCTTGCCCGCATGATCGCCGCTTACGACGACGCGGGAAGCCGCGCTGCCGCCGAGCCTGCGGAACAGCCGGACGCACCATTCGTTCCTACTGGCGAGTTCAGTGACGCATTCGCAGAAGTGGCCTCTGATACGCAGGGCGCACCGCCCGAGCTCATCATGGTCGACGGCGGCCTGGAATTGACAGGCGTGGAATCGTTCCTTGATGACGACGCCATTGTCGCCGGTCCGGGTCCCGTGTCCATCGGCGATGATTACTACGGCATGAGCTTCGAGGAACTGGAGGCGCTGACCGCGCCGTCCGGCGACCTCTCGACGGTCGCGCCAGCGGCCCAGGCGGCCGCGCCAGAGAACGATGCAACCACTGCCGCAGCCGGTTGGCTCGAGGACGATTTCATCGATGCCTCGGCGCTCGCCGAGATCTCGACGCTCGACGCTGGCGCGGATGTTGCGCTGATCGACGCAGCCACCGCCGAGTCCGACATGCTGGTTGCCGAGGCGTATGCGCCCGCGGAAGCCGACGGGTTCTCCGACATGCCGACCATCGGCCAGGTCCCGGCCTGGGCCAGTGACATGGCGGCGCCCGAGCTCGATCCATTGGCCGAGGCGGCCGCAGCGGCTGACTCCATTGCCAGCGGAGCGACGGATGCAGACGCGGGCAATCTGCTTGATCTGCCGTCGGCGGAGTCGATCGACGCGATGTTTGACGCTGCTGCCGATGCGCCTGCGGCTGAGATGGATGCGCCCGAGGCGGCTGAACTGGAAGCGGCCGAGCCAGAAGCATTCAAAATCGAAGCCAACCAGTTCGAGCCAGTAGAAATCCCAGCTTTGGATACTCAAGCTGTCGAAGCCGAAGCCATCGAAGCCGAAGCTGTCGAAGCCGAAGCTGTCGAAGCCGAAGCTGTCGAAGCCGAAGCCGTCGAAGCTGAAGCCGTCGAAGCCGAAGCCGTCGAAGCCGAAGCCGAAGCCGCCGAAGCCGAAGTTCCCATTGCCGAAGTGGAGCGCTTCCGGGACGAGCCGGAAGCTGAAGACGCAATGGCTGCCGCGAGCGTTGCCGAGACTGCCGCCGCAGTCGCAGTCGCAGTCGCCGCGCCGCGCCCGATTGTTCCACTGGCACGTGATCCGGCCGATCCGGACGATGCGCTCGACATGACCGACCTCGATCCGGAGCTGCTGGACCTGTTCCTGGAGGAATCCAACGACATCCTCGACCACTCCGATGGCATGCTCGCGCGCCTTCGCGACCAGATCGACGATCGCGATGCAATCACAAACCTGCAGCGCGACTTGCACACCCTCAAGGGTGGCGCCCGCATGGCCGGCATCTACGCCGTCGGCGACCTGGGCCACGCGATGGAATCGCTGCTCGAGTCCGCAGCCGAAGGTCGTCGTACGCTCGATGGCACTGGCGTGGTGGTGCTCGAGCGCGGCTTCGACCGCCTGCACGCCATGGTCGCGCGCATCGGCGAACGCAAGGCGATTGCCTTGCCCGCCGGACTGATCGCGCAGGTCGAGGCCTTGTCCGAGGGCGCGTCGCTGCACGAAGCTGATGTCGCGGCTTCCACCGCAGCCTCCACCGCGGCTTCCACCGCAGCTTCCACCGCAGCTTCCACCGCGGAAGCCACCGACGCAGTCCGCGTCGTCGCCAAGGCACCGTCCGCGCCGCTTTCCGCGCCAATCGACGATCTGGGCGAAGAGGAGATGACCGGTGTCCGGGGGCCGCAGGAGCAGGTGCGCATCCGCGCCGACCTGCTCGACCGCCTGGTGAACTACGCCGGCGAGGTGGCCATCTACCGCTCCCGCCTCGAACAGCAGCTCGGTGCATTCCGATCCAACCTCGGCGAACTCGACCAGACGACCACGCGACTGCGCGAGCAGCTGCGCCGCCTGGATATCGAGACCGAGGCGCAGATCGTCGCGCGTTACCAGCGCGAGGGCGAAGCAAAGGATGCCAACTTCGATCCACTCGAACTCGACCGCTTCACCAACCAGCAGCAGCTGACCCGGGCACTGAACGAGTCAGCGAACGACCTTGTGAACCTGCAGGGTTCGCTGGATGACCTGACCCGCCAGTACGAAACCCTGCTGCTGCAGCAGTCCCGAGTCAGTTCGGATCTGCAGGAAGGCCTCATGCGCACGCGCATGGTGCCCTTCGATGCGCTGGTTCCGCGCCTGCGTCGGGTATTGCGCCAGGCCGCGACCGATACCGGCAAGCAGGTCCAGCTGAAGGTCGATGGCGCCGGCGGCGAAATGGATCGCAACGTGCTCGAGCGCATGACTGCGCCGCTGGAGCACATGCTGCGCAACGCCATGGCGCATGGCCTGGAACTTCCGGACGATCGCCGCAAGGCGCACAAGCCGGAGGAAGGCACGGTCCGCATCGCGGTGCATCGCGAAGGATCCGAAGTCGTGCTGAAGGTCAGCGACGACGGCATGGGCCTGGACAAGACCGCGATTCGCGAGAAGGCGATCGAGCGTGGCCTGTTGAAGGCCGGCGCCGAACTGTCCGATGAAGCGCTGTACGCGATGATCCTGGAGACCGGTTTCACGACTGCCCAGACGGTCAGTCGCCTGTCCGGTCGCGGCGTCGGCATGGACGTGGTCTACAGCGAAATCCGCCAGCTCGGCGGCACGCTGCAGATCCGCTCCGACCAGGGCAAGGGCAGCGACTTCATCATCCGCCTCCCGTTCACCCTTGCAGTCACCCAGGCGGTGTTCGTCAAGATCGGCGACACCAGCTTCGCGGTTCCGATTGCTTCGGTGCAGGGCGTTGGCCGCATCTCGCGCGAGGAACTCGACAAGCAGCTGGCCACCGGCAAGCCGGTGTTCCAGTACGCGGGTGAGGATTACGCGATCCACGACCTCGGAAACCTGATCGGCCACGCGACCGCGAAGGCGCAGGACAGCTTGCAGATGCCGCTGCTGCTGGCACGTTCTGGTGACCTGCGATCGGCGATCTCGATCGATCAGGTGCTTGGCAGCCGCGAAATCGTGGTGAAGCCGGTGGGTCCGCAGGTCAACTCGGTGCCCGGCATCTTCGGCGCCACCATCATGGGCGACGGTCGCGTCGTGGTGATCCTGGACGTCGCGCCGCTGGTGCGCCGACAGGTTCTGATGGCGCGCGATTCGGCGCCGGCCAAGCTGGCCCCTGCACCCGCACCTGTTGCCCGCAGTGTGCCGGTGGTGATGGTGGTGGATGACTCGATCACCATGCGCAAGGTCACCGGCCGCATCCTCGAGCGCAACAGCATGGAGGTGCTCACGGCCAAAGATGGCGTGGATGCGGTCGAGAAGATGGCCGAGCGGGTGCCGGACCTGGTGCTGCTCGACATCGAGATGCCGCGCATGGACGGCTACGAGGTCGCGCAGAACATGCGTTCGGACCCGCGCCTGAAAGACGTGCCAATTATCATGATCACATCGCGTACCGGCGACAAACACCGCCAGCGCGCCATGGACATCGGCGTCAACCGCTACCTGGGCAAGCCGTACCAGGAACCGGAATTGATGCGCAACGTGTTCGAGATGCTCGGCATCGCACTGGAGCAAGCCGATGTTTGATGCCGGCGTGCGCATCGCGCTGCTGGGCCGCGCCGGGAAGGCGCGCGACCAGTTGCACCGCGCACTTGACGACGCCGGCGCCAGCATCGTCGTCGAGGGCGATCCTGCGGATCTGGACCCGGCGCACGTCGCCGCGCTGTCGCCCACCTGCTATCTGGTGAGCCTGGAGCCTGCGATCGAGCGGGCGCTGGACCGATTCGATGCCCTGCTTGCCGCGCCAGGCGTCGAGGTGATGTTCGACGACGCCGAAACCAGCGCAAAGCTCGACGGTTGGGATTTGAATCGCTGGGCGCGGCATATCGCAACCAAGCTGCTTGGCAGCGACGGCTTGCCGCCTGCACCCGCGGGATCGCAGGAATTCGTTGGCCAAGGTGCATCGGGCGACGACTTGTCCGATTCCATCGCCGTGGATGCTCCAGCGTCTGGAAACGGATTCGACCTTGGCGCCGACATGGGCCTGGATCTGGATGACTCGCTCGACGTGGGTGCCGCAGGGCTTGAATTTTCCGCGGATGACGCCGGCATCGGCGACCTGGACCTGTCCGGCACTGGCGACGATTTGTCGGACTCGATCAATTTTGGTGACGGCAGCGCTGACTCCGGTTCGCTTGACCTGGATGTCGCCGAACTGACTGCGCAACTGGAATCCTACGTGGCGTCCGGGAACGACGCAGCGGGCACCGGAGCGACTGCCGGCGGCCAACCGGACTTCGAGATTGAATCGATCGAATCGGTGGCGGTACAGGACGCGACCGGGGCCAAGCCCGATTTCGACTTCAGCAATCTCGCGCTGGCGCCGATGGAGGCGGCTGCGTCCGCCGTCGCGGCGGCGCCGGGCGCCGATTACATGGCGCGCGCCGACGGCCTGGGACTTTCCCTGGACCCGATGCCCGGCGAATTGGCAGTGGCAGCCCCGGCGGCCGGCGCTGGCGCCGTGCTGGTGCTGGCCGGCATGGGCGGACCTGATGCCGTGCGGCAATTGTTGTCCAGCTTGCCGGAGCGGCTGTCCGTGCCGGTGTTGCTGTACCAGCACCTTGAGGTCGGCAAGCACGAGCGGCTGGTGGATCAGCTGGCGAAAATCAGCCGATTGCCAGTGCAGCTTGCGCGCGACGGCGCCTCGCCAGAGGCCGGCAAGGTCTCGTTGCTCCCCGCCGCGATGACGGCCACCGTGCAGGGCAACGCGCTGGTATTCCATCCCGGGGCGCTGACCCAGTTGATTGCGGCGCTGCCGCCGGAAGACAGCATGGTGATCGTGCTCAGCGGCGCGGACCCGCAGCTGGTGCCGATGATCCTGGAACTCGGTGAGTCCGGTGGCATCGTGCTGGCGCAGGACCCGGACGTGTGTTTCGACGCCGGAGCTGCCGAAGCGATGCAGCGCCAGGGCGCGTCCGTCTATCCCGCATTGGGCCTCGCGCGGCAAATCGCCGCGCGCTGGCCAAACTGACCCACGCAAGGAAGGCCGATGAGCGCCGATACACCCGACCGCGACATTCGAGGCGTCCTGATTACAGTCAACCAGGGCCGTTTGCTGCTGCCCAATGCCTCGGTGGCCGAGGTGATCACCTTCTCCGATCCGGATCGCATCGAAGGCGCGCCGTCCTGGATGCTTGGACGGATCCGCTGGCGCGGTTGGCGCCTGCCGCTGTTGTCGTTCTCGCGCTTTGCCGGCTGGTCCGAAGAAGAAGGCCAGATCGGCGCCAAGGTGGTGGTGCTCAAGGCACTCGGCGGCAATCCCAAGCTGCCTTACTTCGCCGTGTTGGCCCAGGGCTTCCCGCG
>JBKJMY010000082.1:0-6800 GCA_046596115.1 Arenimonas sp. | reverse complement strand
TCTTCAGCGTGACGGTCGAGCCGGCAGGCGCATACAGCGTAGGACTGACGGCGGCAACGACGCGGCCATTCACCGATGCATCGCGCACCAGCGTGCCGCGGCTGACCTCGGCGATGCGCAGGCGCGACACGTCCACCGAACCTGAGCTGCCCAGCCAGGCCGACAGCAACATCACGACCGCCACCACCGCAACCACCGCGCCTGCGGCGAGCAGCAGGGTGCGTCGCTTGCCGGGGGTGGCCTGCGTTGCCAGGACAGTATCGGTGCCAGAGGTATCTTTGATCATTGCGGTTGCTCGTTCGGTTGAGAAGCAGTGAGCAGGATCCATGCCAACTTTAACTATTTGATTTTAATTGCGTTTGTTGCGTCCGCGCGGCGTCCGCGCGGCGTCCGGGCAGTGTCCGGCCCGCGTCCGCGGAGGGGTCGGACGGCGGACGTGGGGACGCTTCGCGGTAAACTGGCGGCCCTGCAGAGGACCTCAACACATGTGCGGAATTGTCGGTATCAGCGCCAATCGCCCCATCGTCCACCACCTGCTCGAGGGCCTGCAGGCGCTGGAATATCGCGGCTATGACTCCGCGGGCGTCGCCCTGCTGACCGCCAATGGCATCGAGCGCCTGCGCACCAAGGGCAAGGTGCGCGAGCTGCACGCGCTGCAAGCACGCACCGGGCTGGATGGATTCACCGGCATCGCGCATACCCGCTGGGCGACCCATGGCGTGCCCAGCGAGAGCAACGCCCACCCACATGCCTCGGGCGAGGTGAGCGTGGTCCACAACGGCATTATTGAAAACCATGCGGAGCTGCGCGCCGATCTGCTGGCCGACGGTTATGCCTTCACCTCGCAGACTGATACCGAAGTCGTCGCCCACCTGCTCGAACGCGAGCAGCGCAGCGGCAAGTCCCTGTTCGACGCGCTACGCGCCGTGGTCGGCCGCTTGCACGGTGCCTATGCATTGGTGGCGATGTCGGCGCGTGAACCCGGCACCCTGGCTGGAGCCCGCCTGGGCTCGCCACTGGTGGTGGGTTATGGCGAGGGCGAAAACTATTTCGGTTCCGACGTGCAGGCGCTGATCCCGCTCACGCGCAATTTCAGCTACCTGGAAGAAGGCGACGTCGCCCAGATCAACCGCGATGGCGTGCGTATTGTTGACGCGAATGGCAATGCAGTGACGCGCGCCGTGCGGGTGTCGACGTGGGATGCCGACGCTGCGCAGAAGGGCGAATACGCCCATTACATGCTCAAGGAAATCCATGAGCAGCCGCAGTCGGTGGCCGATACGCTTGAGGGCCGCATCAGTGGCGGCAAGATACTCACCCAGATCTTCGGCGTGGATGCCGAGCAACTGCTGGCGGCGACCGACGCCGTGCACATCATTGCCTGTGGCACCAGCTATCACGCCGGCCTGGTGGCGCGTTACTGGATCGAACAACTTGCCGGCATCCCGTGCACGGCCGAGATCGCCAGCGAATATCGCTATCGCGATCCGGTGGTTCGCCAGGGCACGCTGTTCCTGACCATTTCCCAGTCCGGCGAGACCGCCGACACGCTGGCTGCGCTGAAGCTGTCGCGACAGCGCGATTACCTGGCGCGGATGGCCATCTGCAACGTTCCGGAGTCCTCGATCGTGCGCGAGGCCGATCTGGTGCTGATGACCCGTGCCGGCCCGGAGATTGGTGTCGCCTCGACCAAGGCCTTTACCACGCAACTGGTGGCGCTGGCGTTGTTCACGCTCGAACTCGCACGCATCAAGGGCCTGGACGCGGCGCGTTATGCCGATGGCGTGCACCAGCTGGAATTGCTCCCGGGCCTGATCGGCGAGGCACTCGAGCTCGACCCGCAAATCCGCCTGATGGCCGAGGAGTTCGCCAGCAAGCAGCACGCCCTGTTCCTTGGCCGCGGCACCCATTGGCCTGTGGCGATGGAGGGTGCGCTCAAGCTCAAGGAGATCTCCTACATCCACGCCGAAGCCTATGCCGCTGGCGAGCTGAAGCATGGCCCGCTGGCGCTGGTGGACAGCGACATGCCGGTGATTGCGGTGGCGCCCAATGACGCCCTGCTCGATAAGCTCAAGTCGAACATGGAAGAGGTACGCGCGCGCGGTGGCGAGTTGTACGTGTTTGCCGATGCGAGCGCCGCGCATGGCATGGAAGGTCGGCACGTGGTCAAGCTGCCGGCGACCGGTATCATCGCCGCGCCGGTGGTGTCCACCATTCCGCTGCAGTTGCTGGCGTACCACATTGCCGTGCTGCGCGGCACCGACGTGGACCAGCCGCGCAACCTGGCCAAGTCGGTGACGGTGGAGTAGTCCTGTCCGGGATATCCACCATCCCCGTGCTTCCCGATTGCCTTCGCTTGCACGACCCGCTCGGTGAGCTGCTCGTTGCACTGGCCTTGGTTGGTTTCGCCCTCGCCGCAAAAATGCGGCGCTGCACAAAAAGGGCGAGGAGCGAACGTCCCCCGGGAATGCCATTGAATCGTGTTGACCGCGTTCAGGCAAAGGCGTAGGTTTAGGCGCTCGCAGGCGAACCGTACCGGTGCGCATGGCGATGCAGGCCAGGGGATTTGGTCGTCTGGAAGCCGCCTGGCATTCCCGGGACACAGCTCGCACAAGGAAGCCGTCATGACGTTCCGCACCGGCAAGACCGCCACCGCATTGCTCTCGACCCTTACCCTGCTCGCCGCCGCAGCGCCGGCGATGGCCAACACGCTCAACCAGAACGTGTCCTGGACCATCGACCGCGCCAACACCACCACCAAGTACGGCATCGTCGCCTACGGCGATTCAATCTACGCCGGCTACAACGGATCGACCGTCAGCGCCGCGAAATACTCCGCGCCGACGGTCGATGCCGAATACCTGTCCGCCCTCTGGGGCGCCGACCTGTTGAGCGTGCGCCGCACCAAGTCTGGCGCGGTGGCATCGGATGTTTACAACAACAAGATCGTCGCCGAAAAATCGTACATGCAGGCCGCGACCACCCGCGTGGTGACCTTCGAGATGTGCGGCAATGACGGCCTTCAGGCGCGCAGCAGTTTCAAGGGCCAGACCGGTACCTGCAACTACAGCGTACTGACCACCGCCGAGAACAATTGCAAGACCTATGTCGCCGCGGCAATGGATTTCATCAACGCCAATGCCTATGCCGGCACGAAGTTGAAGGTGATCTCCAACCTGCACTACCCCGGCTACAACGCCGACAACGTGCTCAGCGGCTGCACCGATGCGACCACCGGTGCCAAGGTCAACATGCGCGATACCTTCCTGCCGGTCCTGGCCAGGATGAACTACAACATGTGCGCCACCGCCCTGCAGAAGGGCTTCAAGTGCGTGGACAACTTCGCCCAGTACATGGGTTCGGACTACGACAGCAATGGCGATGGGCTGGTTGATTCAGACGCGCTCAAGTACGTGAGTGGCGAAACACAAGCCGCCTACGTCAGTCGCGTCACGACGACATTGCGCTCTACCCTGCGCGACGCCAACACGCACTTCGTGTCCTCGTCGTCCAGCTACGACTACATCCAGTCCGACGACACCCACCCGACCTACACCGGCGGCACCGTGACCGCAGGCTTGTTTGGCGGCACCACGGGATCCGGCGCGGCCCGGTACACGACCATCACCGGCGGCAAGAACCCGATCTGGAACCAGTACGGCCACGAGCGCATGGGCTGGGGCCTGTCGTTCTTCGGTCCGCCGAGCCCGTTCTGATCCGCGCGCGCAGGCGGATGATCCCGGCATGAGCCGCCAGGTTCAACTAATGGCGGTTCTTGCCTTTGTGCTGGCTGCGGTCGCTGCGGGTTATTTCCTGGCGGGCGGCACGCTGGGATCGGCGACCGACGACGGCCGCAGTGATGCCGCCGACTCGGCGCAATTTGCCAACGGCAACGGCAACGGCAACGGCAACGGCAACGGCGACGCCGGCGGCAGCAACGCCACCAGCACACGGCCGCGCCAGAGGATCAGCGCACGGCCTGTCGCCGCGGGCGAACCAAATGGCCCCGACGACCTGTCGCATTTCGTTCCGCAGGGCGAAGCGCCGTCAATGGTTGTGGTGATCGACAAGTTGCACGAAGCCGGCATCCATTCCGGACTCGGTGCGTTCCCGCCGCCCGGCACCAGCCCGCCAATGCTCGGGCTGGCGGTGCCGGAGGATTTCGCGCTGCCGCCGGGCTACGTCCGCCATTACCAGGCAACCGATGACGGCCAGCGCATCGCGCCAATCCTGATGTTCTCGCCGGACTACGAGTTCCACGATGGCGCCGGCCGGCGGATTGAGATCCCGCGCAATCGCGTGGTGCCACCTGCGTTGGCACCGCCCGGCTTGCCGATCCGCCGGATTGACCTTCCGCCGGAGCTGGATCCCGGGAGTCCATCGAACTGAACCTTGGTTGGTGGGTTCGCAGCGACTGGCGACTGTCCGCCGGCGTCCTCGCCAGCGGGGCGCTGCTTGGCTTGTACGCGCTCGGCGGCGCAGCCCATGCGCTGACCTTCGTCTCACTGACCTTCGTCTCACCGGCCTTCGTCGCGCTGGCCTTCGTTGCGCTGGCCTTCGTTGCGCTGGTGCCGTGGCTGCTGGCGCTCGATACGACCGCTGGCGCGTGGGGCGCGGTGCGTAGTGGCTTGTTGATGAGTGTGGTCTTCGTCGCCGCCGTGTTTGGATGGTTCGGCTTTGCCGTCGCGGAATTCACCGGGCTGCCGACCGCAGCGGCCTTTGTTGCACTGCTGGTCGCGGCACCGCTGCTGCAGCCACAGCTGATCGTCTTCGCGCTGGTGCGTCACATCGTTGGTCGTCGCCATGGCCGCCTGCTGCGCGCACTGGCGGGTGCATCGGCATGGGTGGCGACCGAATGGCTGGTACCCAAGTTGCTCGGCGACACCCTGGGGCACGGCCTGTATCCCTCGCGCCTGCTGCGCCAGTTCGCCGAGTTCGGTGGGGCGGCGGGGATGACTTTCCTGCTGATCCTGGTCAACGAGTCCGTCGCCGCCGCGCTCGCGCGGCGCCGTGACGGCATACACGCCGTGCTCCGGCCACTCGTACTCGGTGCCTCGGTGCTTGCCGTGATGGCGACTTATGGTGCCGCGCGCCTGCACAGCCTCGGTGCCACCACCGCGTCGCCTCCGACACCACTGCTGCGCGTGGGCATGGTGCAGTCGAACATCGTCGACTATGAGCGGCTGCGCCGCGAGAAGGGCGCCTACGCGGTGGTCCGCGAGGTGCTCGATACCCACTACGTGATGTCGCGCGAAGCGGTCGGCGCGCACCAGGTGGATGCGTTGCTGTGGTCGGAGACGGTGTATCCGACCACCTTCGGCCATCCAAAAAGCGCGGACGGCGCCGCGTTGGATCGTGAGCTGATGGATTTCGTCACGAGCGCCGGTGTCCCGCTGGTGTTCGGCACCTACGACCGCGATGCGCGCGGCGAATACAACGCTGCTGCGTTCCTCGACCCGGGCGCGGACAAAGCACTCGGTTACTACCGCAAGACCGACCTGTTCCCCCTGACCGAATACGTGCCGCGCTGGCTGGATGGTCCGCGCTTCCGGCGCTGGTTCCCTTGGACTGGCACGTGGCAGCGCGGTGACGGCGCACGCGTGTTTCCGCTCCGCTTGCCCGATGGGCGCGAAATCCCCGTGCTGCCCCTGATCTGCCTGGATGACGTTGACACCGCACTGGCGATCGACGGCGCGCGCCTGGGTGCGCAAGTGATTGTCGGGATGTCGAACGATTCCTGGTTCACCGCGCATCCGGCAGGCGCGCGATTGCACTTGGCGGTCGCTGCGTTCCGTAGCATCGAGACGCGCCTGCCCCAGTTGCGGGTGACTGCCGATGGCGTGAGCGCCGTGATCGATGCGACCGGCACGGTGCTGGCGAGCACGGCGGTCGGGGAGCGCAAATTGCTGATCGGCGCGGTGCAGCCCGCGCAACCGGACGTGACCCGGATGGTGGCCTGGGGAGACTGGGTGGGCCGCGCTGGCCTGGTCTTCCTGTTGGGGCTAGGCGCAATGACCCTGCTGGGCGCGACCGCGCGTGGTGTGGGCGCGCCGATTTCGGCTGCGGCGCAGGACGGTCACGTGGCCGATGTGGTCGAGCCGGATGTCGTCATGCCGGATGTGATCAAGCCCGATGTTGTCGAGCCGGGTGTCGTCGTGCCTATGCACGGTTGGCGACTCTTGGTCGTCGTGTTGCGCGCGGTCGCGGCCGTCGGCATGGCATGGATGGCTGCGGCGGTACTGCGCGGCGACGGCGTGTTGGCCAATCCACTTGCGCAAATGCGCTGGTTCGCCGTTCTCGTGCTGGCGCCGCAGGCGTTGGCCTGGCTGATCGGGCGCGCAACCGGAGTGGCGTGCCGGCCGCAGTCCGATGCCATCGCCGTGCCGACCTGGCCAGCCTGGCTCGCCGCGATCACGTTGGTGCATGCGCGCGTGCGTCGCGCGGTGCCGGTCACCCTGCTGGACCGGCCGCTGGTCCGGTTCGTGCTGTTTCCGCTGGTGCCAGCCCTGCCTGCATTCCGCCTGCACCAGCACATCGCCTTCGGAGGAACCTTTGGTGAATACCAGAGCTTCGGACTGCAGGCCTACCTCACCACGTTCGCCATCTGGTGGGCGGGTTGGGCGATCAGCCTGGTCCTGCTGGCTGCGGCCTTGCGCCTGCTGATCGAAGCGGGCGCGCTGGGGTCGTTGCTTTTCGCGCGAGAGCAGGCCGTGGGCACCAGGCGTGCGCTCGAATCGCTCGGGCGGCTGATTTTCTATCTTGGCGTGCCAGCCTGGCTGCTGATCCGGCTCTGGCCTTGA
>JBKJMY010000037.1:0-3009 GCA_046596115.1 Arenimonas sp. | reverse complement strand
GTCGGCCAGGACACCGGCCGCGGCACGTTCTTCCACCGCCACGCGGTATTGCACGACCAGAAAACCGGCAACACGCACATCCCGCTTCGCGAGGTCGCGCAGGACGACCGCGCCGTCTGGATAGTCGATTCGCTCCTGTCGGAAGAAGCGGTGATGGCATTCGAGTACGGCTACTCGACCACCGACCCGCAGACGCTCGTCATATGGGAAGCGCAGTTCGGCGACTTCGGAAACGGCGCGCAGGACGTCATCGACCAGTTCATCTCGAGCGGTGAGGCGAAGTGGGGTCGCTTGTCCGGACTGACGCTGCTGCTGCCCCATGGTTACGAAGGTCAGGGACCCGAGCACAGCTCGGCGCGCCTGGAACGCTTCCTGCAGCTGTGCGCGCTCAACAACATGCAGGTCTGCACGCCGACCACGCCGGCGCAGATGTACCACATGCTCCGCCGCCAGATGCTGCGCGCCACGCGCAAGCCGCTGATCGTGATGACTCCCAAGTCGCTGCTGCGCAACAAGCTGTCGGTGTCGTCCATGGATGAACTGGCCAGCGGCAGCTTCCAGGACCTGATCCCGGACAGCCGTTGCAAGGTGCCTGCCGATGCCAAGCGCGTCGTGATCTGCGGTGGCAAGGTGTATTACGACCTGGTCGAGGCCGCCGAAGCACAGGGCGGGCTGGCTGATGTCGCGATCGTGCGGGTCGAGCAGCTGTATCCGTTCCCGCGCGCCGCGCTCGCCGCCGAACTGCAGCGCTTGGCCAACGCACGCGAAGTGATGTGGTGCCAGGAAGAACCGATGAACCAGGGCGCCTGGTACCAGATCCATCACCATCTGCGCGCCTGCCTGCAGCCGGGCCAGGTGCTCGACTACACCGGCCGTTCGCGCTCTGCGGCGCCGGCCTGCGGGCACCTTGCAACCCACGTCGTCGAGCAGGCCAAGCTGATCGCCGATGCGCTGGTCAATCCGGCGGACGGCGACCACGTCACTGAATGAGTCACTGAATGAGTCACCGAATCAACTGATCACCCACCAGGGCAATCCCATGAGTATCGAAGTCAAAGTTCCCGTCCTTCCCGAGTCCGTGTCCGACGCGACCATCGCCACTTGGCACAAGAAGGTTGGCGACAGCGTGCGCCGCGACGAGAACCTGTTGGACCTGGAAACCGACAAGGTCGTGCTCGAGGTGCCCTCGCCGGTCGATGGCAAGATCCAGGAACTCCGGTTCAAGGAAGGCGACACAGTCACCAGTTCGCAGGTCCTCGCAGTCATAGAGGAAGGCGCCGTGGCCGCTGCCCCTGTGGCAGCGGCCCCTGTGGCAGCCGCCCCTGTGGCAGCGGCCCCTGTGGGAGCGGCTTCAGCCGCGACTCCCAAACCTGCGGCAGAGGCTGTCGCGGCTAAAGCCGCTCCCACGGATGCCGCTGCAGCTGGGTCGACTGCGGAGCTGTCACCGGCTGGCCGGTTCGTCGCCGAGCAGCACGCCATTGATCCAGCCAACGTCGCCGGCAGTGGGCGCCACAACCAGGTGACCAAGGAAGACCTGGTCAACTACATCAAGTCCGGTGGCCCCGCCGCGGGCACCCGTGCCGAGCAGCGCGTGCCGATGACCCGGATCCGCCAGCGCATTGCCGAGCGCATGATGCAGTCGAAGAATTCGATCGCCATGCTGACTTCGTTCAACGAGGTCAACCTGGGCAAGGTCATGGCCATGCGCAAGGAGCTTGGCGAGCCGTTTGAAAAGACCCACGGCATCAAGCTCGGCTTCATGGGCTTCTTCGCCAAGGCTGCGGCCAATTCGCTGGCCAAATATCCGGTGGTCAATGCTTCCGCCGATGGTACCGACGTGATCTACCACGGCTTTGCCGACATCTCGATTGCAGTCGCGACCGAGAAAGGCCTGGTGACGCCGGTGTTGCGCAATGTCGAGTCGATGGGCTTTGCCGACATCGAGGGAGCCATTGCCGGTTACGCCAAGGCTGCGCGCGAGGGCAGGCTCAAGCTCGAGGACCTGCAGGGCGGCACCTTTACCATCACCAATGGCGGCACCTTCGGTTCGCTGATGAGCACGCCGATCGTCAATCCGCCGCAGTCGGCCATTTTGGGCATGCACGCGATTAAAGAGCGCCCGATCGCCGAGAACGGCCAGGTGGTGATCGCGCCGATGATGTACATCGCGCTGTCCTATGACCACCGAATCATCGACGGCAAGGACGCGGTGATGTTCCTGGTCGACATCAAGAACCAGCTTGAGAATCCGCATCGCATGCTGCTGGGGCTGTAGCCCCGGAAGCGGCACAAACGAATCAACGCAGGGACAAATAGTCACATGAGCCAAGCACAGCAGTTCGACGTAATCGTGATAGGTGGCGGTCCTGGCGGCTACGTGGCCGCGATCCGCGCCGCGCAGCTGGGCCTGAAGACGGCCTGCGTGGACGCCTTCATCGGCAAGGAAGGCAAGCCAGCGCTTGGTGGTACCTGCCTCAATGTCGGCTGTATCCCGTCAAAGGCGCTGCTCGATTCCTCGCGCCAGTTCTACAACCTCACGCACTCGTTCAAGGACCATGGCATCAGTGCCGAGAACGCACGTATCGACGTCCCCGCGATGATCGCGCGCAAGGACAAGATCGTGAAGCAGTTCACCGGCGGCATCACCTCGCTGTTCAAGGCCAACAAGGCCAACCCGGTCACCGCCATCGCCGGCTTCGCAACGCTCAAGCCGGGCAAGGTGGTCAGCATCAAGGGCCATGACGGCAGCCTCGCCGAGATCTCTGCCAAGAGCATCATCCTTGCCCCCGGCTCGACCCCGATCGAGCTGCCGTTCGCGAAGTTCGACAACAAGTTGATCCTTGACAACGCCGGAGCGCTGGATATCAGCGAAGTCCCAAAGAAGCTCGGCGTGATCGGGTCCGGCGTGATCGGCCTGGAGCTCGGCAGCGTCTGGCGCCGGCTCGGCAGCGAGGTCGTGATCCTCGAGGCGCTGCCCGACTTCCTGGCCGCGGTGGACGCCGACATCGC
>JBKJMY010000110.1:0-4127 GCA_046596115.1 Arenimonas sp. | reverse complement strand
CGCGAGGGCGGTGGCAAGGACGAGGGCAACTGCCGATTTTCGGTCAATGATCATGGCGACACTCCAGACGGACGAGCAAGAGCATCGCGCCATCGGCCCTGAAGTACATCTGAACGCATCCGGCCGGCTGTTCGCCAAGGAAATTTCCCTCTCAGGTGCTGCGTCGCAGCATGACTTCCGATGCTCTCGCGCGCACATTCTTCAATGCCTCCCAGAGGCTCCGTCCAACGCAAAAGGAACAAGCACAATGCTTTCGAAGAAAACCGTTCTCCTCAGTGCCCTCGCCGTCGCCCTGGCCGGCGCATCCGCTGCCGCCGTGGCAAGCCACTCATGGAACAACTATCACTGGGCGCGCAACAGCGCGTCGTTCACCCTGCAGACCCTCGACAGCACCGTCTCGGGCGGCACCAACGCCAATTGGCCGCTATTGCTGGGCGCCGCGTCCAGCCAGTGGTCGCAGTCGACCAAGTTGGACTTGGCAGTAAAGCCGTATGCCAACACGTCCCGTGACCGCAAGCGTTGCACTGCCGTGTCTGGAAAGATCCGCGTCTGCAATGCCGCCTATGGCAACAACGGCTGGCTGGGCCTGGCATCGATCAACATCGACAGCAATAGCCACATCACGCAGGGCACCGCGAAGATGAACGACAGCTACGCGTCCACTTGGGCCAATGATGCCAACGAAGCAGCGCACGTGATGTGCCAGGAAGTCGGTCACACCTTTGGCCTCGGCCACACCAGCGAAGACGGATCCACGCAGAATACCTGCATGGACTACTCAAGCAGCCCGACCAGCACCAAACCCAACCAGCACGATTACGATCAGCTGGCGACGATCTACGGGCATACCGACAGCTACAACACTTACAGCACCAGTACTGCGGCTGCGGTGACCCATGGCCAGAGCGGCATGGCGGGCGATGTGCCACTGGGCCAGTTGGTGCGCAAGGGTCATTTTTCCGAAACGTATGCGGCGCCCGATGGCCGCGGCGGCCTGTGGATCACCCACGTGACCTTGGCCCCGGGTTTCGAACACCTCGACCAGCAATAAGCGCAAGCGATCAGTCGATTACCAGGGGCCGGCATTGCCGGCCCCTTTTTTGTTGCGGATGCGGGTCAGAGCTGGCGCAGTTCAATCGTCGACCGGGGGGCGGGTCGCGCGACTTTCGGCTGCTGCTCCGGGTCCGGCGTTTCGGCGGCGTTCCAACCGGTGCCGGGCGGGAAGTAGTCGCTCGCCGTGAGGTGGTCCGTCAGGCTTTCATGCGCGCCCTTGGGACGCGACTGGCGATCGATTTCAGTGCTCATGTGGTGCTCCTTCTGTCTACGTCTGCGTGCCGGGGAGAGTCCCTCGCGCTGCAAATCCAAGATGGTCCCGCGGCGGTTAATTCCTGCTGAAGCACAGTCCGATTTCCGGCTGTCGTGAAGCTGCGCTTCAGCCTTGTCGAGCAACTGCGAACCTGGCGTCGGGAATGCGTTGCGCCTCGTGTGCGATGATTACCGCCCACGCATTTCGCACGTTGCTAGCCATGGCCTTGATCGATCGCCTGCCGCGCTTCGCCCGCCTGCAGTTCCTGGGCAAATACCAGGAACCGGGACGGTTCATGGCCGCAGGGATGGCCGCTGGGCTGCTGCTGTTCCTGGCGTGGTGGGTTTTCCAGCCCTCGCTGGGTGCGCATGCCGGCGTGGATGCAACAGCGGGCAATGGACAGACCGCCGAGCCGACCATCGGCGACGGCAGCGGCGTGCTCGATGGCATCACTGGTGCCCCCGAACCGGGACGCGGGGTTGCCGAGATCGCGCCGGGCGACGAAGCGGGACTGGGCGTTGACAATGGCAGCGCCAGCGCCAGCGTCGACCCCGATCCGAGTGCGGATGCGAATGATGGTTCGTTGGCCGGAGCCGATACGCAGGATCCAGGCTCGATGGATGCCAATGCCAGTCCGCCTGATGCACAGGGCGGCGTGCTGCCGCCGACCGGGCGCGTTACGCTGGTGCCGTTCTACGTCGAGGTTGATCGTGGCCAGGGCGTCAGCGAAGTGCTTCGCATCGACGCGGTATCGCCCGAACAGGCGCTGGCCATCCTGCGCGACTACCGCGGTGATCCGCGCGTGCTGCGCGGGCCGTCCACGCAACCGTTCAACTGACGCGGCGCCTGCGCCGCTCCACTGGTGCAGCGCTGCCGCATTTGACGCCTGCGGCGCCCGCGCTCGAGCGCGTTGCGGTTACGCCTCCGGTGGATGGCTCAACTTGAGCATGCGCGCACCGGTGCCATCCTCCAGCAACATCACCGCACCATCCGGCGCCTGCTCCACTTCGCGGATGCGCTTGCCCATCGGATAGCGGGCGGCCTCGCGCGCCCGGTCACCATCGAGTTGCAGCCGGATCAGGGCTTCGGATTTCAAGCCGGCGATCAGCGCCTGCCCTTGCCATTGCGGGAACTGGCTGCCGGTGTAGATGATGAAATCGCCGGGCGCGATCACCGGTGTCCAGGCAATCGCCGGGGCATGGTATTGCGGCGCACTGGCATGCGGCGGAATGGCGCGGCCGTCATAGTGCGAACCTTCTGACACAAGCGGCCAGCCGTAGTTGTCACCGCGCACGAGCACATTGAGTTCGTCGCCACCCTGCGGGCCCATTTCCAGTTCCCAAAGCCGGCCGGATGGATCGAAGGCAAGCCCGAGCGGATTGCGATGGCCGATCGTCCAGGCCTGCGCCACCGGCCCGCCGCGGGCGACGAAGGGATTGTCGCCGGGCACGCTGCCATCGTCGTTGAGGCGCAGGATCTTGCCGAGGTTGCCGGTCAGGTCCTGCGCGGGATCAAAGTGCTGCCTTTCGCCCGAACTGATCCACAACTTGCCATCCGGCCCGAACACGATGCGATGGCCGAAATGACCGCTGCCATCCACTTTGGGCTGCTGGCGCCAGATCACTTGCAGCTCCTCCAGTCGCGCGCCCGTGGCGTCCTCGACCAGGCGGGCACGCGCGACAGCCGCGCCGCGCGTGTCGTGCTCGCCCGCTTCCACGAAGCTCAGGTAGACCCAGTGGTTGTCGGAAAAATTCGGATGCAATGCGACATCGCCGAGGCCGCCTTGCCCGCCATAGTCCACGGCCGGCACACCGGCGACCGGCTGCGTCGTCCCGGCCGGTTCGACCAGCAGCAGGCGGCCCTTCTTTTCGGTCACCAGCATGCGGCCATCCGGCAGGAATGCCATGGCCCAGGGCTCGTCGAAATTCGCCACCTCGGCGATTGCAAACGGCGGGCTGGCGCTGTCGTCCGGCGACACGGCAGCGGTCCACGGCGCGGCGGGACGGGCCTGGGAGCTTGGCGCGGCACCTGCGGCCGCGAGCTCGCCGGGGCCACACGCTGAAAGCGACAGGGCCAGCGGGAGGAGGGTAAGCAATCGCCTGGTCATGTCGTGGACTCCGATGGCTGGCGTAACCTGGACGCGCCGTGCGACGCATAATGATAGATCGCGACGAACGCAAGGAGTTTCCGATGACACATTTCGACCTGACACCGCCAACCGCCGCGCAGCGCAGCGTGCTTGAGTCCGGCCTGGATGCCGACGAGCGGCGCGTGCTGCTTGAGCATGGCACCGAGGCCGCATTCTGCGGCGTGTTCCTGGACAACAAGCTCGAAGGCGTCTACGGCTGCCGCCTGTGCGGCCTGCCATTGTATCGCTCGAGCGCAAAGTTCGACTCCGGCACCGGCTGGCCCAGTTTCTTCGCACCCTATGACGCTACCTACGTGCGCACCATTCGCGATACCAGCTACGGGATGATCCGCACCGAGATCGTCTGCGCGCGTTGCGGCAGCCACCTGGGCCACGTGTTTCCCGATGGCCCACCGCCCAGCGGCGACCGGCATTGCCTGAATTCGGTTTCGCTCGCTTTTACCGAAGCAGGGCAATCCTTGCCCGACGTGCGCGGTCGTGGGGAATCGCAGCCCGCCTGACCGGTCAGCGGTGCATCGCCAGGGGATCAAGGCGATCCAGCGTAGAGCATCCCGCGGCGATCAGCGGCCGCGCCTGCAACCAGCTCAGCCGCGACTCGCCGCGGATCCGGTCCCAGTGGCGTTCGAGCAGCAATTCCTGCGCCTGGTCGAACGCCACGCACATCGCTGCGTG
>JBKJMY010000109.1:0-9688 GCA_046596115.1 Arenimonas sp. | reverse complement strand
TATCGACGGCGAGGTCAGCGGCGCGATCACGCAATGCAATCCAGCGCGCGGCGGCCGCATCGTCGAGTTCCAGCGCATCGACGATGCGCAGGTCGGCCTGCAGCTGGGTCGCGGCGGCCTGCTGCGGGGCGCGCTGGTCGGCATCACCGGCCAGCACGCGATCGGTCAGGCTGCGGTGCCGTTGCAGGTCCTGCCCCACGCGCAACAGCGGGAGGACCGCTTTCAGTCCATCGCGTTCCTGGCGCGCAAACGACACGCCCTGCGAGTCGACCGTTGACACCAGCTGCCAAGTCACAGCCAGGAAGGGAATTGTAAAAATGGCAGCCAGCAGTGCCAGCTTCTGCCAGATCTTCAGGTTTTTCATAGGCCCCCGGATACAGGTTGTGACGGATCCGCCATTGCCCAGCGACTCGGGGGGAAGTGCGGGCCGCTCCATGCTGACCCGATATAGGCCGCAAGTCCGTGCGCTTGGCCACGAATTGCCGCACGCGCCGCCACGATGGTATTGGCGCCTTGTGTCGAGTTCCGTGCGCAAACACAAGCAGTTGTGGCCGGCTGAGGCCCGTGGACGCAGGCCGCCGAAGCTGCACGCTCACGTGACGCTCAGACAGGCGGACTAGACTCTGACCAACACCTGCAAAGGAATGCCCGTGATCGAGCCCCTGCTCCTGTTGATCGCCGCCGCCGCCGCGCCGTTGACCAACGCCCCGGTCGCCGAGCTCGACCTGGCGGCCTATTCCGGCACCTGGCATGAGATCGCGCACCTGCCGATGTTCTTCCAACGCAAGTGCGTGGGCGAAGTCACCGCCACCTATACCCGCCTCGGCGACGGCACCATCGAAGTCCGCAATGCCTGCCGGACGAAGTCCGGCGCGATGGATGAGTCAGTCGGCGCGGCGCGTCCCGTGGCTGGCTCCCCGGGGGCCTTGCAGGTGCGCTTCGCGCCAGCGTGGCTGGGCTGGGTGCCTGGCATCTGGGCCGACTACTGGGTGGTTGACCTGGACCCCGACTACCGCTGGGCCGTGGTCGGCGGGCCATCGCGGAAATACCTGTGGGTGCTGTCGCGCAATCCGGCCATGGATGCGACCGTCTTTGCGGGCATCCGCGAGCGCGCTGCCGCGCGCGGCTATCCGGCCGACAAGCTGGTCATGATGGGCGGCCTGTCGACTGCTGCCGAAACCCGGCGATGAGCGAGACCAACCTGATCGTTGCCTGCCCGCATTGCAGCGCGCCCAATCGCGTGCCGAGCGAGCGCGTGTCGCAGTCGCCGGTATGCGGTCGCTGCCACCAGTCGCTGTTCACCGGCAAGCCGGTTACCGTGACTGAAGCCAACTTCGACGCGCAGGTCATGCGCAGCGAGTTGCCCGTGCTGGTGGACTTCTGGGCACCGTGGTGCGGGCCGTGCAGGACCATGGCACCGCAGTTCGAGGCCGCGGCTGCGCAGCTGGAGCCACGGATCCGCTTGGCCAAGGTGGATACCGAAGCGCAGCCAGCGCTGGGCGGACGCTTCAATATCCGCAGCATCCCGACCCTGGTGCTGTTCCGCGGCGGGCGCGAAGTCGCGCGACAGTCCGGCGCCGTGAGTGCTGCGCAGATCACCCAGTGGGTGGCGCCGCACCTGTAGTTGCGTAGAGGGTCGGGTGTGCCAGTGCTAGCATCCTTGCATCCCCCGGAAGACTGCGCATGCCCTCCATCCTGTCAATTCGACAACTCACCAAGACCTACAAATCCGGCTTCGAGGCGCTGAAGCCGGTCGACCTGGAAATCCGCAAGGGCGAGATCTTCGCCCTGCTCGGCCCCAATGGCGCCGGCAAGACCACGCTGATCAATATCGTCTGCGGCATCGTCAATGCAACGTCGGGCACGGTGGAGGTGGACGGGCACGACATCCGCAGCGCTTATCGCGCCGCGCGCGCGTTGATCGGCCTGGTGCCGCAGGAATTGTCCACCGACGCCTTCGAGACGGTGTGGGCAACGGTGAAGTTCAGCCGCGGATTGTTTGGCAAGCCGCGCGATGATGCGCACCTGGAAAAGGTGCTGCGCGCATTGTCGCTTTGGGACAAGAAGGACAACAAGATCCTGACCCTGTCCGGTGGCATGAAGCGCCGCGTGCTGATCGCCAAGGCGCTGTCGCACGAGCCGCGCCTGCTGTTCCTCGACGAGCCGACCGCCGGCGTGGACGTGGAACTGCGGCGCGACATGTGGCAGATGGTGCGCGAGCTGCGTGAGAACGGCGTCACCATCATCCTGACCACGCATTACATCGAGGAAGCCGAGGAAATGGCCGACCGCATCGGCGTGATCAGCAAGGGCGAGCTGATCCTGGTCGAGGACAAGGCCGTGCTGATGCGCAAGCTGGGCAAAAAGCAACTCACCCTGACCTTGCACGATCCGCTCGAGGCGATTCCACCAGTGCTGGCCGACCTGCCGCTGGAGCTTGCATCCGAAGGCCACACGCTGGTGTACACCTTCGACGCACAGGCCGAAGACAGTGGCATCGCGCCGCTGCTGCAGCGCCTGGGTGACGCCGGCATCGTCTACAAGGACCTGCACTCCTCGGAAAGCTCGCTCGAGGACATCTTCGTCAGCCTGGTGCATCCGGGCGAGCGTGCCAATGCGGTGGCCGCGCGCCCGGGAGCATCGGCATGAACTGGAACGGCGTAAAAGCGATTTATCGCTTCGAAATGGCGCGCACCTTCCGCACCATCACCCAGTCCATCGCCGCGCCGGTGCTGTCCACCTCGCTGTACTTCGTGGTGTTCGGTGCGGCCATCGGCTCGCGCATGGGCGCCGTGGACGGGATCAGCTACGGCGCCTTCATCATCCCGGGCCTGGTGATGCTGTCGCAACTCAACGAGAGTATTTCCAACGCGAGTTTCGGCATCTACATGCCCAAGTGGGCCGGCACGATCTACGAATTGCTGTCGGCACCGGTGTCCTACATGGAGGTGGTGCTTGGCTATGTCGGCGCGGCGGCATCCAAGTCGGTGTTGCTGGGCTTCCTGATCCTGCTGACCGCGCGCCTGTTCGTGCCCTATGAGATCGCGCATCCATTCTGGATGGTCGCCTTCCTGTTGCTGACCGCCATCACCTTCAGCCTGTTCGGTTTCATCATCGGCCTGTGGGCCGACGACTTCCAGAAACTGCAGGTGATCCCGCTGATGATCGTCACACCGCTCACCTTCCTGGGCGGGGCGTTCTACTCGGTGTCGATGCTGCCGCCGGTGTGGCAGAAAATCACGCTGTTCAATCCCGTGGTGTACCTGATCAGCGGTTTCCGCTGGAGTTTCTACGGGATCGCGGATGTGAACGTGGGCCTCAGCCTGGCAGCGATCCTCGGCTTCCTGGCTGCCTGCCTGCTGACGATTTGGTGGATCTTCAAGACCGGGTGGCGGTTGAAGGCCTGAGCGCGGGTGGTTGCCGCCTGGGCTTGGCGCGGAGTGGTCGCCGCCCTGTCCGCGGCGCGCTGACGGCAATGACCGGCTGCGAAATGATTGGCTGCGAAATGATTGGCTAGCCTAGGCCGGTGCGCGCGCGTGCACCCAGCCCGGCAGGAAGCGCGCGGGATCGCCGACTGCCTCACTCGACGCGGCGTGTGCGGCCAGGCGGCCAGCGCGGAACGCGGCAATCGTCTCGCTGCAGCCGCCGACATACTCGCCGTCCACGAACACCTGCGGGATGGTGATGCTGCCGCTTTTCGCGCGCAACAACGCGCGGATCTGCCCGCCGCGGTCGTCGCGCTGGAACGCGGTGGAGTCGAGGTCCACCGCACGGTAGGGGATGCCGGCGGCGGCGAACAGCTTGCGCAGCGCCCAGCAGAACTCGCACCACTCCAGCGCGAACATCAGCACCGGTTGCGCGGGATCGCGCAATAGCCCTTCAACAAACTCCGCCACCTCCGGCGTTGGCTCGGGCCACGCCGGCCCGGCCGCGGGAAGCGGCGCGGGCGCCGGCGCGGGCGATGCAGCCGACGCTGTCGGCGCGGCCGGCGCAAGCGCTGTCGGCGCCCCGGCGTCGAAGCGCGCCGCTGGCGTGGACTGCGAGATCGCCCACTCCTCGGCATCCATATCTGCGCCGATGTCCTCGAACAACGGCGTGCTCAGGTAGCGCTCGCCGGTATCGGGCAGCATCACCAGGATGTTGGCGCCGGCTGGCGCGTCCTTGGCCACCTGCAACGCGCCGGCCAGCGTGGCGCCGCCGGAGATGCCGGTGAAGATGCCCTCGCGCCGCGCCAGGTCGCGCGAGAGGCGCATTGCATCCGCACCGTTCACGCCAATGATGCGGTCCACCCACCCGGCGGCGAGCGCGTCCTCGGTCAGCTGCGGGATGAAGTCGGGCGACCAGCCCTGCATCACGTGCGGGCGCGCCAGCGGATGGCTCTCCGCGGGTCCGCCATCGCTGCCACGCTTCTGCGCGATGCCGCTGGCGAGCACCGGCGAGTTGTCCGGCTCGCACACCGCCACGCGGATGCCCGGACGCTGCGCCTTCAACACGCGTGCCACGCCCTTCAGCGTGCCGCCGGTGCCGACGCCGGTGACGAACCAGTCCAGGCGCTCGCCCTCAAACGCGGCCAGGATTTCCGGCGCGGTCGTCCGCGAATGGATATCGGCATTGGCCTCGTTGTCGAACTGCCGGCACCAGAACCAGCCATGCGCCGCCGCCAGTTGCTCCGCCTTCGCCACCATGCCCGTGCCGCGCAGCGCGGCGGGCGTGAGCACCACGCGCGCGCCGAGGAAGCGCATCAGACGGCGCCGCTCGATGCTGAAGTTCTCGCCCATCACCACCACCAGCGGGTGGCCCTTCACCGCGCACACCATCGCCAGGCCGATGCCGGTATTGCCGCTGGTCGCTTCGATCACCGTCTGGCCCGGCTTGAGCAGCCCGCGCTGCTCGGCGTCCTCGATGATGCCGAGGGCGAGGCGGTCCTTCACCGAGCCCATCGGGTTGAAGGCCTCGACTTTCGCGTACACGTTCACGTGCGCCGGGGCGAGGTGGTTGAGCCGCACGACGGGCGTGTCGCCCACGGTGGCCAGGATATCGGCGTGGCGTGCGACCATCGGACAGCTCCCGTGGGGATATGGGTCGATGGTACCGCCGTCCGCCGCGTCGCGCCGCTGCCGCGCCTTGCCGCGCCCCGCCGCCGCGCTCTGCCGCGCCGCTGCCGTACCATGGAGCAAACGGGAGACCCTGCATGACCAGCCTCGGCGACAAGCTTCCCCTTTCCACCGGCGCCACGATCCCGGTCCTGGGCTTTGGCACTTGGCAAATCCCCGACGGCGTGCCGGCCTACGACGCCACCGCGGCCGCGTTGCGCGCCAGCTACCGGCACATCGACAGCGCGCGCGATTATGGCAACGAAGCAAGTGTTGGCCGCGCGGTGCGCGACAGCGGACTGCCGCGCGGCGAGGTCTTCGTCACCTCCAAGCTGCCGGCCGAGATCAAGGACCACCGCAAGGTGCAGGCCAGTTTCGAGGAGACCATGCGGCTGCTTGCGCTGGACTACGTGGACCTCTACCTGATCCATGCGCCCTGGCCCTGGAACGAGATCGGCAAGGATTGCGCCGCGCAAAACAAACAGGTGTGGACGCAGATGGAAGCAATCCACGCCTCCGGACGCGCGCGGGCGATTGGCGTGTCGAATTTCAGCGTCGCCGACCTGCAGGCAATCCTCGACGGCTGCGATGTCGTGCCGATGATCAACCAGATCCGCTGGTTCGTCGGCCATACGCAACCCGATGTCGTCGCTTTCTGCCAGCAGCACGGCATCGTGGTGGAGGCGTACTCGCCGCTGGCGACGGGCCGGATCCTCGACGATCCGCAGTTGGCGGCAGTCGCCGCGCGCTACGGCAAGTCGGTGGCGCAGGTGTGCATCCGCTATGCGCTCCAACACGGGCTGGTGGCGCTGCCGAAGTCCACGCACCCGGCGCGCATCGTTGAGAATGGCGAGGTGGATTTCGTCATTGGCGATGGCGACATGGCCTTGCTGGATGCGCTCGATGGTGTGCGGCAACCGGCGGCGCCGTAACTGGCTTGTTGAAAACCCGAGGCCCGCCCGGCGACGCTCCAACGACTTTCGGATCCGCTGCTCGATGTCGTCCAGCATTACGAACAGATACTTCTTGCCGTCATTCGCCTTCGTGAGTAACGTCAAGTCGTCGGCCATGGCCAGCAGGTCCTTTCTCGCGACGTCGTAGGAAATCCCGTGCGAGCGCTGGTGTTCGTCGATGACGTGGGAAAGGCGGGGGTGCTTGCTTTTTAAATATACGTATCAGGCCCCGGGCACCGAGCCCATCGCGCGTTCCACCGGCACTGGTCCGAGGTGCAGTTCGCGCTCGAGCAGGCGCAGCGCGGTGCGCACGCCTTCCTCCACCACCGGATGGTAGAACGGCGACGCCAGCATGTCCTCGACGGTGAGCTGCGCCTGCGCGGCCCAGGCCAGCAGGTGGGCGAGATGCTCGGCGTCGGGCGCGATCATCTCGGCGCCGAGGAAACGACCAGTTCCGTACTCGCCGTAGACACGGATCAGGCCGCGATTGCGCCGCATGACGCGGCTGCGGCCCTGGCCCACGAAATCAAGTTGCGCCACCGCGAACGGCGCAGCGTCGGCCACCAGAGAGGCGTGGCTGCGGCCGGCAATCGCAATTTGCGGATCTGAAAAAATCACTGCAAGACCAGCGCGCCTCGGTTGCGGCCGCACATCGGGAAAGCGCCCGGCGTTGTCGCCGGCGATCCGGCCATCGTCTGCGGCTTCGTGCAGGAGCATGCGCCGCGCCGCCACGTCGCCGGCCAGAAAAATGTGGCTCTCGCCTGCCTGCGTCGTTCCCGCGTTGGTCAGCGGAACGCCGCGCGCATCAAGCGCAATGCCGGCTGCGGCCAGGTTGAGATGCTCGATGTTCGGCAGCCGGCCGATGGCAGCCAGCACGAAATCGAAGCGTTCGCTGTACTCAACGTCACCGGCGCGGAAGTCGACACGCGCCTGTTGGTCCTCGCGGCCCACCTTGGTGACCGTGGCGTTGAGAAGCAACGGCAACTCGTCCTGCAGCACGCCGCGTGCATGTGCAGCCAAGACCGGATCGGTGAGTCCGCCAACACGCTGCTCCCGCGTCAGGATCCGCACGCGTACACCCAATCGGTGCAAGGCTTGCCCAAGCTCAAGGCCGATGACACCCGCGCCAACCACCAGCACCGACTCCGGAAGGTCCTGCCAGTCGAAGACGTTGTCGTTGACAACCAGGAGATCACCCAAGGCCTCGGCCCAGCCATCGGGGCAAGCCGTTCGCGAGCCGGTCGCGATGACGATCCGCTTGGCATGCACGGTGCGGCCATCGTCGAGCGCCAGCGTGTGCGGATCGACGAAGCGGACGTTGCCGTGGGTGCGCTGCGCGTCAGGCCATTCCTCGACAGTATCCACCACGAAGCCGACGAAGCGGTCGCGCTCGCTGCGCACGCGCTGCATGACCGCAACGCCGTCGATCTTCGGCGGCTCGACTCGGACGCCGAAGCCGCCGGCCTCCCGCACGTGATGGGCCGCATCGGCCGCGGCGATCAACAGCTTGCTCGGCATGCAGCCGACGCGGGCGCAGGTGGTGCCGTACACGCCGCCTTCGATCAGAAGTACGGACTGCGTGTGCTCGCGAGCCGCGCGAAATGCGCCCATGCCGGCAGTGCCGGCGCCGATGATTGCAACATCAACCTCAAGGGTATCCATGGTGTCCGCGTTATCCCGGTTGTTGGAAGGCGCCGACGCGGCGCCCTCGTGAATCGGCGGCGCCTTGCCCGGGCGCCTGCCAACAGTCTATGCGCGCGGCAAGAATGTCGCCATGACGAACCCGCGCGTGCTTGTGTCCTGGTTCACCGGCAAGGATTCAGCCGGGGCATTTCACGTCCTGCGGCAGCAGGGCGAGGTGGAGGTAGTTGGCCTGCTCAGGACCCTGAATGCCGCGGCATCACGCGTCGCCTTGCATGCGGACCGCGGGCAACTACTTGATCTGCAGGCCGCCGCCGTTGGTTTGCCGGCCTGGAAGATTCCGCTGCCCTTGGTCACGCAACTTGGCCAGCGCGCGGGGCTTTTACTCGACGTTATGCGGAATAATCCTGTTGCCGGCCAGTTGGTTGCAGCGCACGACTGGCGCCGGGCGGCTTGGGCGGCGCTTTCTGCGTTGATGACGTCGCTACCGAAGCAGGCCCGCTTCACGAAGCCGTTGGATGATTCGCGCTTGTCGGTAACCGCCTGGATGGACTTCCGACGCTCGACATCGTCGATGTAGTCGAGCAGAAACCGGGTCCGGAACACCCTGCCCAATCAGCGGAAAGCACGGTCTTTGCGACAGTCGCTGTTCATGGCGCTCCGTGTAGCGTCAAAAGGATGGAAAGCGATCCTCCACGCAAAATCGGCGCTGCAGCGGTTCCAGCTGGTGTCCGGAAAAGATCGCGTGCCGCGTGCCGCGCTGTGATGAAACTCCGTTGCATCGATGGTTTGACAGACCCACGATCAATCCCATGCAGGCGGCGAAAGTGGTTTGTGACCGGGACGTTCCGTTCACGAAAAACCATCCGATGACACCGCAATCAGATATCACCGACGAGGCGCTCGTCGAGCAATTGCAGCGCGCCGCGTTCGGCTACTTTTTGCAGGCGGTGAATACGGACAATGGGCTGGTCGCCGACACTTCACGCGAGGGCTCACCGGCCAGTATCGCGGTGGTCGGGTTTGCGCTGTCAGCCTATCCGGTGGCAGTGGAGCGCGGCTGGATGGAGCGAACCGATGCAGCCCAGCGCAGTCTCGCCGCACTGCGCTTCTTTCGCGACAGCGACCAGAGCGGCGGCCCGGAAGCCACCGGTTACAAGGGTTTCTACTACCATTTCCTGGACATCGAAACCGGCGCCCGGATGTGGCGCTCGGAGCTGTCGATGGTCGATACCGCGTTCCTGATCGCCGGCATGCTGGCCGCTGGCCGATATTTCACCGCCGACAGCAGCGACGAGATCGAACTGCGAGAGATCGTCGAGCTACTTTACCTGCGCGTTGACTGGCGCTGGTCGCAGGGCGGCGCCGCAACGGTCAGGATGGGCTGGAAGCCCGAATGCGGCTTCCTGAATTATGGCTGGGATGGCTATAGCGAGGCCATCTTGCTGTACGTGCTGGCGCTGGGCTCGCCAACGCACCCCATCGAAGGTGGCTACGAGTCTTACCAGGCCTGGACCGCGACCTACCAGTGGGAAAATCTCTACGGCCACGATTTTCTGTACGCGGGGCCGCTGTTCGTGCACCAGTTCTCGCATGCATGGATTGATTTTCGCGGCATCCGGGACCGCTTCATGCGCGAAAAAGACTGCGACTATTTCGAGAACAGCCGGCGCGCGATCGAAGTCCAGCGCGAGTACGCACGGCGCAACCCGCACGGATTCGGCGGCTACGGCGAAAACTGCTGGGGCCTTACCGCCTGCGACGGCCCCAGCCAGCCGCTACCGGAACTGGCCGATGAGCGCCGCCGCCTGTTCGGTTATGCCGCGCGCGGTGTGCCGTACGGGCCCGATGACGGCACCATCGGCGGATGGTCGGCACTGGCGTCGCTGCCGTTTGCGCCCGAAGTCGCCCTGGGCGCCGCGCGCGCCATGCTGCAGCGCTATCCCGAGCTGCTGTCGGCGCAGAAATACACCAGCAGCTTCAATCCGTCCCTCGCCAGCG
>JBKJMY010000141.1:0-7427 GCA_046596115.1 Arenimonas sp. | reverse complement strand
CCAGGGGCGCATCGTGATCGAGTTGTACCCGGAAAAATCGCCAGCCACGGTCGCAAACTTCCTCGGCTATGTCCGCGATGGCCACTACAACGGCACGATTTTCCATCGGGTGGTCTCGGACTTCCTGCTCCAGGGCGGTGACTACACGGTTGACCTGCAGGCCAAGCCGGAGCGCGCGCCGATCCGCAACGAGTCCAACAATGGACTATCCAACTTGCGCGGCACCATCAGCGCGGCGCGAAAGCGCGGCGAAAAGGACTCGGCGCGCTCGCAGTTCTTCATCAACTCGGTGGACAACCGGCAGCTCGACTACCGCGGTGAACAACCGCCGGCGTTGACCGGTTACTGCGTCTTCGGCCGCGTCGTCGAGGGCATGGACGTGATCGACAAGATCCGCACCGTGGCAACCGGCAAGCGTGGGCCATTTGGCGCCGACGTGCCGCTGGCGCCGGTCGTGATCGAACGCGCCTCGTTGGTCGACGCAAAGTGACAGCCCTGTTCGTTTCGGATCTTCACCTGGATGCGGCGCGTCCCGAAGCCACGCAGTTGTTCCTCGACTTCCTGCGCGGTGAAGCGCGCGGTGCTGAAGTGCTGTACATCCTGGGCGACCTGTTCGAGGCTTGGGTGGGCGATGACGAAATCAGCCGGCTTGCCACGCAGGTGCGCGAGGGCATCGCCGCGCTGGTGGCCAGTGGCGTCCCGGTGTGGCTTGCGCGCGGCAACCGGGACTTCCTGATCGGCACGCGCTTTGCCGATGACACCGGCGCGCGCCTGCTGCCGGATCCCTGCGTGGTTTGCATCGCCGGCGAGCCGACGCTGCTGATGCATGGCGACTTGCTGTGCACCGACGACGTCGCTTATCTCGAGTTCCGCGCCCAGGTGCGCGACCCTGCATGGCAGACCGCCTTCCTGGCCCGGACGCTTGCCGAACGGCACGCCTATGCCAACCAGGCCCGTGACGCCAGCCAACAACGCCAGGGTGCGTTGCGCGACGGAGGCTTGCTCGAGAAAATCACCGATGCCAATGCCGATGCGGTCGAGGCAACCATGGCCCGTCATGGCGTGCAGCGCCTGATCCACGGACACACGCATCGGCCGGCCGTGCACGACCTGCAGGTCGGCGGCATGCCGGCCCAGCGCATCGTGCTTGGCGACTGGTACTCCCAGGGTTCGGTATTACGTGTAGACGCCGCGGGACTGGCCCTTTCCGCGATTTAAATCAGGCGCCGACCAGGGCAGCGACCAAGACAGCGACTAGGGCAGCGACGAGGCGAACCGCTCCGCGTGATAACCGCCGACATCAAAGCCGAGGCTGGATATCCGTCCGCTGCCCGCCGGCAACACCACCCGCAATTGTTTTGCGTTGGAGAGTCCGGCGATGAACTTGCCGTCATCGACGATGAACAACGCAGGCCCCTTGCCCGAGTCAGCCTGCTTGCCGGTCCAGGTCGAGTCGGCGCCGCCGTCGAAGCGCAGCGTCAACGTGCATGGCTTGCCACAGTCGAATTTCTGCTCCGCAATCAGCAGGTAGGCGCTACGGCCCCAATCTGGATGGTCGCGCAGGATCAACTGGGCATCTGCGGAAGGGGGAAATTCACCCTCTCCGACCTGCGCGGTCCGGCTCTGGATCGAGGCCGTGCGCTGGACGCCCTTTCCAACCGCAACTGCCTGGTAAGTCCAGAGCTGCTCGAGCCGCCCTGTCTCGCGCTGCGCGGCGGCCTGTTCGTGGACTTCGGCGATTGTCTGTGCGGCGCGCGCCGCCTCATCGCTGTCGGGATAGCGCTTGCGCAGATTGCCTGCGACCGCCTCGGCCACGTTCCAGTTGCCACCGTCACGCGCGGACGCGTAGTCGTGCAGCATTGACTTCGCCTCGGCGCGCTGTGCCGGTGTCAACGCCGCCGGATCGTCGTGCTGCCCTTGGCATGCCGAAAGCGCCGACGATAGTCCGATGATCATCACCATGGCACGCATGCCGGGCCGCTCTCGCCGTATCCGTGCATCCATCGCTGTCGGTACCTGCGTCATCGTCGACCCTCCGTGTCCGCCCACGCAATCAAGGCCTGCATTTCTGCCGGCGCGAATCCGGCTGCGGCCCGTGCCGGCAAGTTGAATGGACCGCGGATGGCGCCGCGCGCCTCGGCCCGCGCAAGTTCCAGGAACGTCGCAGCCGGATCCAGACCGTCGCGTGCGCAGCACCAGGCAAACCAATGACTGCCGATCGCCACGTGCCGCACCTCTTCCTCAAGGATGGTCGCGAGCACGTGAACGGAGGCTGTGTCGCCCACCCCACGCAGCCGGGCGATCATTCCCGGCGTGACATCGAGCCCGCGCGCTTCAAGCACCCTGGGCACCAGCGCCATGCGCGCGGTGCACGAATGCGCTGTCTTTTCCGCCATTTCCCACAGGCCGTTGTGCGCCGGCAAATCGCCATAGGCCATACCCAGGTCGGCCATGCGCGCGACAAGCAGCGAAAAATGCCGCGCCTCGTCCGCCGCAACGGAAATCCAGTCGGCACGGAAGGCATCAGGGGTATCTCGAAACCGGTAGGCGGCATCCAGGGCGAGATCAATCGCATTGAATTCGATATGCGCAACCGCATGCAGAAAGGCCGCGCGACCGGAGTCGGTGCCCAGGCCGCGCTGCGCTACGTCACGCGGCAATACCAGGCGCGGCGTAGGCGGCCGCCCCGGCGCGCGGATCGCAGGGGCGACCATGCATGGGTTCGCACCGGCGTCGCCATCGGCGAAGCTGCGCGCCAACGACGCAACGCGTGCCAGTTTCAGCTCGACTGTGTCAGCAGCGAGGCAGGCTTCCAGGGCGCCATACAGGTCGCCCGGCTCGAAGCAAGCCGGCTCGACGCAAGCCGGCTCGACGCAAGCCGGCCCGACGCAAGCCGACCCGGGGGCGTCCGGCAATTCAGCCGGCGCGGCGCTTGCGCTGGGCATCATCACTCCGGGCCTGCTGCAGGAGTTCAAAGTAGCCCGGCTCGATGCCGGTCACGTACTTGCCATCAAAGCACGACGAATCAAAGTGGGTCAGCTTGTGCTTGGGCCCGGACACGGCATCCTCCAGGTCGGCCAGGTCCTGATAGATCAGCCAGTCGGCACCCAGCAAGGTCTGGATCTCTTCCTCGGTGCGGCCATGCGCCACCAGTTCATCTGCCGCCGGCATGTCGATGCCGTAAATGTTCGGGAATCGCACTGGCGGCGCGGCGGATGCAAGGTAAACCTTGCGTGCGCCGGCATCGCGGGCCATCTGGATGATCTGCTGCGACGTGGTGCCGCGCACGATCGAATCATCCACCAGCAACACCACGCGATCCTTGAACTCCAGCGGGATCGGATTGAGCTTGCGCCGTACCGACTTCATCCGCTGGCCCTGGCCCGGCATGATGAAGGTGCGCCCGATGTAACGGTTCTTGATGAATCCCTCGCGGTACTTCACGCCCAGCACGTTGGCGATTTCCAGCGCGGCGTCGCGCGAGGTGTCGGGGATCGGGATCACGGTGTCGATGTCGTGGTCCGGGCGCAGGCGCAGGATCTTCTCGCCCAGCTTCACGCCCATGCGCATGCGCGCCTTGTGCACCGACACATCGTCCATCATCGAGTCCGGGCGGGCGAAGTACACGTATTCGAAGATGCACGGCGTATGCAGCTGCGGTTCCGCGGCCTGCTGGGTGAACAGCTCGCCACGCGCAGTGACCACGATTGCCTCGCCCGGCGCGACATCGCGCAGGCGGGTGAAGCCGAGGATATCCAGCGCAACCGATTCGGATGCGACTGCGTACTCATCACCCGCCGGCGTGCTGCGCTTGCCCAGTACCAGCGGCCGGATGCCGTGCGGGTCGCGGAACGCGATCAATCCAAGGCCGAGCACCAGGCCGACGATCGCGTAGCCTCCCTTGCAGCGCCGGTGCACGCCGCCAACGGCGTTCAATGCCGCCTGCGGGGTCAGCGCGCCCTGCTCGCGCAACTCATGCGCGAACACGTTCAGCAGGACCTCGGAATCGGACCCGGTATTGATGTGACGCCGGTCCTGTTCGAAGACCTCACGCCGCAGCACATCCATGTTGATCAGGTTGCCGTTGTGCGCGAGCGCGATGCCGTACGGCGAATTGACATAGAACGGCTGCGCCTCGTCCGAACCTGCCGACCCGGCGGTCGGATAGCGGCAGTGCCCGATCCCGACCCGGCCGGTAAGCCGGAGCATGTCGTTTGCATCGAAGACGTCCGCGACCAGGCCGTTGCCCTTGTGCAATTGCACGTGAACACCATCCACGGTGGCGATCCCGGCCGCGTCCTGCCCGCGATGCTGCAGGACTGTCAGCCCGTCGTAGAGCGCGGGGCCGACATCACTCTGGCCGACGATTCCGATGATGCCGCACATGGTCTGGACTCCAGGGGCGAGCTGCTTTGGCAGCTCAGGGGTGGCGCATCACGATGCCGTGCGTGCCGAGCTTGGCGTTGACCGCACCCAGTGCCGCGTCGGCGGAGTCACGGTCGGCGTAGGGACCGACGCGAACCCGGTAGCGCACGCCACCGGGCGTGTCGACGCGTTGCACGAAGGCTGTCAGGCCCGCAGCGCGCGCCTTGTCGCGTAACGCCACGGCTTCGGATTCTGCAGCCGGCGCCGACAACTGCACCGCGAAACCCGACCTTGCCGCGGGCGGCGCGCTGGCAAGCGGCGCACTGGTAGTTGGCGTGGGCACCACCGCAGCGGCCACTTTGGCCGGCGGCAGCTTCACCGTCGCAGTGGGCAGTTTCGGTCCCGATTTCGCTGCGGGCGCGGCGTCCAGCGCGACCACATTCCCGGCGACGCTGGTGCTGCCCTGCGCGCGCAGGCGGCCGGCCTCGGCGGCGGCCCGATCGGCGTACGGGCCGACCTGGACCCGGGTCCCGTTTCCGGTGCCCATTGCGACGGTTCCCTCAAGCACCGGTAGGCCGGCGGCTCGCAATTTCGCCAGCAGCGCCTCGGCGTTGGCGCGGTTGGCGAACGTACCCAGGTTGACGACGTAGTCGCCTCCGCCGGTCGCGGCCGATTCCGGCCCAGGTGCGATCGGGGCCATTGGCGGGGTAGCGACTGGCGTCGGCTTTGACGTGCCAACCGTTGGCAGATCGACGGCAGCGGTACCGATTTGCGGCCCATCGGGCGGCGCAACCGGCGCCACCGCGTCATCGGGAACCACAGCCTCGGCGCCCGACTCGGGACGCGGCACGCCGCCCGGCATGCCGAGCACGCCTCCTGGCGGCGCAGGCTCCGGGGCGGTCAAGGGCAGTTCCCGCGTTTCGAAATCCTGGCCTGGCGTCGCCGGCATGCTCAGCGGCACTTCGGCGGCGTCCGGTTCGCGCACATCCGGCCCCTTGAGCAGCATGGGCAGGAAGATGACTGCCAATGCGGCGAGCACGGCGGCTCCGATCAGGCGCTGTTTCAGCGGTTGGTCCATGGGGGGCCCGGCGCGGTTTCGACCCTGCAATTATACGCGCTGGACTTCGAGCCCGACCGCCCGCAACGCATCGGCGACGGTGTGGAAGGAACCGAACACCAGCACCCGCCCGCCGGCTCCGGCGGCGGTTCGCGCGGACTGCAGCGCCTCGGCGACCGTGCCATGGACACTGCGGCGAGTCGGAGCGATGCGTCCGGCCAGCCGCTCTGCCAGCTGCACACCGGACAGGTTGCGTAGGCCGGCGTCCTCGATGCCGGCCAGGTGCCAGTACTCGATCATGCCGTCCAGTTCCGCCACCACGGCGTCCACGTCCTTGTCGTTCAGGGCCGCAAAGACCGCGTGGGTCGGGCGTGGGTGCAGGTCCAGCCACGCGGCCAACTGGCGTGCCGCCTGCGGATTGTGGGCAACGTCCGCAACCACCTCCGGCGCCACACCAAGCTGTTGCAGGCGCCCGCCGGCGTGGGCACCGGCCACGCCCTCGCGCAATGCAGCACTCGGGATATCCAGCGGCAGCGCGCGTAGTGCGGCGATGGCGGCGGCCGCATTGGCCAGTTGCGCGGGCGCGTCGAGCACGGGCACCGGCAGTTCGATCTCGAACCCGGGCTCGCGCCAGGTCCAGTGCTGGCCGCGTCGCTCGAACAGATAGTCCGACTGCGCACGGATTGCAGGCGCCCCGATCCGGTAGGCATGTTCAAGCACCGAGGACGGCGGATCGGGCTCGCCAAGCACGCACGGCCGTCCGGCGCGAAAGATACCGGCCTTCTCGGCACCGATGGTTTCCCGGTCGTGGCCCAGGTAATCCTGGTGGTCCAGGTCCACGGTCGTGAGCACCGCCACATCGGCATCGACGATATTGACCGCATCCAGCCTGCCGCCCAGGCCGACTTCCAGGATAGCCAGGTCCAGTCCCGCCTCGGCGAACAGCAGCAGGGCCGCCAGCGTGCCGAACTCGAAATAGGTCAACGGGATGTCGCCGCGTGCGGCTTCGATGCGCTCGAATGCCCGCACCAGCGCGGCATCATCGACTTCCCGCCCGTCGATGTGGATGCGCTCGTTGTAGCGCAGCAGGTGCGGCGAGGTGAACGCGCCGGTGCGCAGTCCGGCCGCGCGTGCGATCGCCTCGATGAAAGCCACGGTCGAACCCTTGCCATTGGTGCCGCCAATCGTGACAACCAGGGCACCGGGACGCGCGCAGGCCAATCGTCCATGGACCACGCGCACGCGCTCCAATCCCATGGCGATCTGTTGCGGATGCGTGCGTAGCTGGTAGTCCAGCCACTGTTCGAGCGTGCGTTCCATTCCGCGATTATCACCCGGCGCCGGGAGGTCGAGCAGGTCGCAGCCGCGTCTGCGGTGGCCACCTGCCAGGTTTTTACAGCGCCCGGTGCACCGCTTCGCCGAACAATGCCGTGTGGTGCTGGCAATCGTTCAAGCGGACGACTTCCAGTTGATCCACTGACGGCCCCTCGAGCAGGTTGATCGTGGTCGGCGCCTGGCGAAACGACCACAGGCGCGACAGCGGCAGGCCGAGGATCCTGCACAGCAGGACCCGGTTGACCGCATCGTGCGCAACCACCAGCAGCAGCTCATCGGGACCCAACCCGGCAGAGGCACGCTCGAAGGCGGGCCAGGCGCGGTCGAGCACCTGCTGCAGCGACTCGCCACCCTCGCCCGGCATCAGGACCGTCTCCGGCGCCTCACGCCAGGCACGAAGCAACACAGGGTCGCGTTCGCCGATTTCGCTGGCGAGCAAGCCCTCCCAGTCACCGTGCCCAATCTCCTGCAGCCCCGGGTCGAACTGCAACATCCCTGCACGATCCTCGCCGAGCGCGAGCTGTGCGGTGCGCGCCGCGCGCAACAGCGGCGAGGCAACCGCGCGAGTGATCTCGATCGTGCGAAGCCGCTCGCCGAGGGCGCGCGCCTGCGCCTCGCCAACCGGCGACAGGGCGATGTCGCGTTGTCCCTGATAACGGCCTTCCGCGTT
>JBKJMY010000096.1:0-3101 GCA_046596115.1 Arenimonas sp. | reverse complement strand
CGACGTGCTGCTGCGCGAGTATGGCTTCACCGTGGAAGCGGTCTGCGCAGCCGCGCGCGCCACGCTGGCGCGCGTGGCCGCGCAAGCGGCAGGCTGACTGCGGCTATTCCTTCTTCACCGCGTGGCCTCCGAACTGGTTGCGCATCGCCGACAGCAGCTTGTCGGTATAGGAGTCATCATCGCGCGAGCGCAGGCGCTCGATCAACGAGGCGGTGATGACCGGCGCCGGCACGTTGAGGTCGATTGCCTCGGCGACCGTCCAGCGACCCTCGCCGGAGTCGTTGACGAACGGCGCGATGCCCGCCATCTCCGGATTGTCCGACAGGGCATTGGCCGTGAGGTCGAGCAACCAGGAGCGGACCACGCTGCCGTGACGCCAGATCTCGGCGACCTGGTGCAGGTCGAGGGAAAAATCGGTCTTGTGCTTGAGGATGGAAAAACCCTCGGCATAGCTCTGCATCAATCCGTATTCGATGCCGTTGTGGACCATCTTGGTGAAGTGGCCGGCACCCGCGGGCCCAACGCGGCCCCAGCCGGTGGTAGGCGAAGGCGCGAGTGTCTCGAACACACTGCGCAAGGCATCGGTCGCTTCGATGTCACCACCGATCATCATGCTGTAGCCTTCGGCCAGGCCCCAGACGCCGCCGCTGGTGCCGCAGTCCACCATCGCAATGCCCTTGTCCTTGAACAGTGCCGCGCGGCGCAGGCTGTCCTTGTAGTTCGAGTTGCCGCCATCCACCACGATGTCGCCCGGCTCCAGCAGCGACAGCAGCGTGTGCACGGTGCCCTCGGTGATCTGGCCGGCGGGCACCATCATCCACAATGCACGCGGCGCCGGTAGCGCATCCACCAGCGCCTGCAGTGATTCCGCCGAGCCGCCCCCTTCGACTTCCAGTGCCTTGCGCGGTTCGGCCTTGGGATCGAAGCCGATTACCTCGTGCCCACCCCTGACCAGTCGCTGCGCCATGTAATTGCCCATCTTGCCCAGTCCGATCATTCCGATTTTCATTCTTCGTCCTTCCTTGGGAATCTTTTGGCGAGCGAGCGCGCCAATCGCGCGCGGACGCGCGGCGTCAATCGCGCGCGGTTGTAGGCCTGAGCTGCCTGGCGGATGGCATCGGCCTGGGTCGGGTAGGAATGGATCACTCGGGCCAGCGCGCGCAAGCCCACACCGGTGACCATGGCCAGGCTGATCTCGTTGATCATCTCGCCGGCATGCCGGGCAACGATGGTCGCGCCGAGGATGCGATCGCTGCCTTCGCGCACGGTGATTTTCACGAAGCCCACGTCCTCGCCATCGGTCACCGCACGCGCCACCTCATGCATAGGGATGGTGAAGGTCTTGACCGGCATCCCGCGCCGGTTGGCTTCGCGCACGTGCAAGCCGACGTGGGCGATCTCCGGGTCGGTGTAGGTGCACCACGGCACCACCATCTCGTCCATGCGCTCGCTGCCGCCGAATAGCGCATTGCGCACGACGATGCGGGCCGACGTGACTGCAGTGTGGGTGAACTTGTACTCCAGGCAGGCATCGCCGGCGGCGTACACGTTGGGATTGGAGCTGCGCAGGTAGGGGTCTACGCTGATGCCCGAGGCGGGATCGAACTCGACGCCCGCAGTCTCCAGGCCGATGTCCTGAACATTGGGCATGCGGCCCATGCCCGTCAGGATGGCATCGGCGCCGATGGTGCTGGTGTAATCGTCACTGCGCAGGTCAACCAGGGTTTCGCCATCCACCACGCGAACGCACACGGCGCTGGTGTTGAGCCGGACCTCGATACCGTCGCGGGCAAAGGCGTCCGACAGCATCTGTGCCGCGTCGCGCTCTTCATTGTCCAGGAACAGCGGCCGGTCCTGCACGATCGTGGTGCGCGAACCGAGGATGCGAAACGCTTGCGCCATCTCGCAGCCGAGTGGGCCGCCGCCAATGACCACCAGCCGTGGTGGCAGGTGCTCCAGGTCGAACACGGTTTCACTGGTGAGGAAGCCGGCCTCGGCCAGGCCGGGGATCGGGGACACCGCCGAACTGCTGCCGGTGGCGACGAGTGCACGCGAAAAGTGCAGGCGCTGGCCATCCACCTCGATAGCATCACCCGCGACGAAGCGACCTTCGCCGAAGAACAGGTCCACGCCGAATGCCGCCACTCGGCGCACCGAGTCCTCGCGGCTCAGGTGGCTGCGCACGTGGCGCAACCGTGCCATTGCCCGCGGGAAGTCTGGGACGACATCGCACGGCGCGGCACCGTAGCTCGCGGCATTGACCATGTCTGCGTACAGACGTGTGGTGCGAAGCAGCGTCTTGGACGGGATAGTGGCGCTGTTGAGGCTGATGCCACCCAGCAGCTTGCGTTCGACCAGGGCCACGCGTGCACCGAGGTTGGCGGCCGATTCCGCCGCCGCCAGGCCGGCCGGTCCGGCGCCCAGCACCACCAGGTCGTAACGCCCTGCGGCGCGTGGATTGATCCAGTCGCGCGGGCCGACGCGATCGAGCCGGTCGCGCTCGAACGGATCCATCGGCGCTCCGGACGTCGGCGCTTCCGGGACCTGTACGAGTTCGCTCATCGCGACACCTCCGCATCCAGCCAGCCGCCGGTGAAGCCGGCTCGGCGCAGGCCATCGCGCACATAGACGCAACTGCGCATCAATTCCCAGGGCAGGCCACTGCGATGGTTCTCCAGCATCAGCACGACGATGCCCTGGTCCAGGCCGTAGTGTCCCGGCGAGACCCAGGCGCGCCCGCTTTCGGACAGGCTCGAATTGAAGCCGCTGGCGAGGCGACCGTCGTTGAGGATCTCCGGATAGCGCTGCAGCATCGTGCGCAGGCAGCGGGTCGCAAGTTCCGGTGCAAACGGCACCGAGGCCAGTACCGCCGGGGGACACAGCGTGCCGTCGTCCGGGCCGAAGGGAACCCCACGCGCGGCGTAGCCGAACAGGTGTCGAGGCTCGTTGCTGAGCTGCTCCTGCTCGTCGCTGGGGCCATCGCCTGCCGACAGTCCCCAGCAGTCCTCATCGAAGCCGCTGCAGCCCTGCGGATTACGTCGCGCGTACTCGCGTTGCACCAGCACCGCACGCCGGCTGTTCTCGAAGTAGTCCGAGCGCTT
>JBKJMY010000125.1:0-3041 GCA_046596115.1 Arenimonas sp. | reverse complement strand
GTGGGTGTTCGGCAAGCAGCGCGGCATGGATGCGGTGGCGTTGCTGCTTGCCGAACACCCACAGCAACCAGACGGCGGTCAGGTACATCGGATACGCCAGCCACATCTTCAGCGTGTCCATCCACGCACCCGGGCGCGGCAAGCGTTTGGCCAGCGCAGGTATGAAGCCGATCAGCAGGAAGGGCAGGGCCAGGCCGATGCCCAGTGCCAGGAACACGCCCATCGCCGCCGCGATCGGCGCGGTAAATGCGTAGCCGAGCGCACCGGCCATGAAAGGCGCCGTGCATGGGCTGGCCACGACGACCGCGAGAACACCGGTGAAGAAGTCGCCGGTGGCACCGGATTTTTCCGTCAGCGACTGGCCCACGCCGGCCAGGCCGGCACCGAACTGGAATACGCCGGACAGGCTCAGGCCGATCGCGAACATGAGTAGCGCGAGCGACGCGATAATCCACGGTTGCTGCAACTGGAAGCCCCAGCCCAGCGCCTGGCCGGCGCCGCGCAGGCCGAGCACGACGCCGCCAACCACGGCGAACGTCACCAGCACGCCGGCGGTATACCAGAGTGCATGGGCGCGGGCATGTGCGTGGCTGCGGCTGGCCTGCGCCAGGCCGAGCGCCTTGAACGACAGCACCGGCAACACGCAGGGCATCAAGTTCAGGATCAGCCCGCCCAGCAACGCCAACAGCAACGCCGCCAGCAATGTGGGAGCGCCTTCAGGCGCGATATTTGTTGCCGCGGAATCGGAAATCGCGGCTGAAGCCGCTCCCACATTGGAAGCCGCTCCCACATTGGAAGCCGCTCCCACAAGTGCACCAGCACCGGCGGGCAGCGCGACGGTGACCACGCGGACCATCGGCGGATAGCAGATGCCATCGGTCAGGCAGCCCTGGAAGCTGGCCTGGACCTGCACGCTGCGCGCCCCGCGGTCATCGCGGAACAGCGGCACCGGGATCTCGACCTGGTCGAACCAGACCGCCACGTCACCGAAGTGCTCATCATGGAACGTCTTGCCCGCGGGCAGCACCGGCGTGCCCAAGCGCAGCCCGTTGGCATCGAGCAGGCGGAAGCTGGTCTTGTCGCGATACAGGTAGTACTTCGGCGCCGGCGTCAGCCGCACCAGCAGTTCGGCCGGCGAGTTGGCGATGGTCTCGAACTTGAACGCCTGGTCCTCCGGCAGCGCAGCGCCTGCGGCGAGCACGGCGCCCGGCGCGCCAGCGAGCGACGACAACGCGTTCGGGTTGGATGTGCCAGCGAGAGCGGACAGCGCAGCGCCGCCGCTTGCCGCTGGCGTGGGATCCATGCCCGGCATCGGCCCGCGACCACCCAATAGCGGCGCACCGTCCACGGGCACGGCGCTGCCGCCGCCTGCGGGCAGCGCGATCGTGAGCGTGCGGGTCTGCGGCGGATAGCACACGCCAATGTCCGCACAGCCCTGGTATTTGAGTTTCACCTGGACCGAGCTGGCGCCATTGGCGGCCACGGGCAGGGTGGCGGTGACCGATTTGCGGTAGGTCTCGACGTCGCCGAAGAACTGGTCGTGGTGCTTGTCGCCCGGCGGGATCTGCAGCGCGCCCACCGTCGCCGGTCCGGCCACTGCCTGGGCCGAGAACCGGTGCCTGTACAGATAGTAGCCGCCGGCGATCTTCCAGTTGACCTCGATCCGGTCCGGCGCAGTCGCCCGCGCCGTCATCACATAGGCCTCGTCCACGGGCAGCAGGTCGTTTTCGTCCACCGCCCCTGCGCGAGGCGCCCACAGGGCGGTCAGGGAGACGAGAACTGCGAGTCCTGCCTGGAGCAATCGGGTCATCGCGGGCGTCCGTTGGCGTGAACAGGAGGGTCGGCCCGGTCGGCCAGCCCCTCGTCAGACGCGCAGTATCCCGCGAAGTTCAGCTTCGCGCCGTGATGGGCTGGGCACCCGCGCGCGACCCGCGCCCCAAGTCCGCGACCCCGGGGGCTTGCGTCCCCTGTCTCCGGCCCCACTAAGGGTGGGCAGCACGCTGGCCATGGAGCGGGGGTGCGCGTAACATTTGGCACTCAGTGGGCCCGAGTGCTAACAACCGTTCAGGCCGAACTGCAAAATATTGATTTGCAACACTATTTCCGCATCATCCAACTTACGAAGGAAGGCTCAATGAACATCAAGCCGCTGCACGACCGCGTGGTCCTCAAGCGTATGGAAGAAGAAAAGATGTCCGCTGGCGGCATCGTGATCCCTGATTCGGCTACTGAAAAGCCGATCAAGGGCGAAGTCATTGCCGTGGGTGCGGGCAAGTCGCTCGACAACGGTAGCGTCCGCGCACCGGCCGTGAAGGTTGGCGACAAGGTGCTGTTCGGCAAGTACGCCGGCACCGAAGTGAAGCTCGACGGCACCGAGTACCTGGTCGTCAAAGAAGACGACATCTTCGCGATTCTCGACTGATCGCGCCGGGGCGCGCGCGCTTGCTGCGCTGCCGCCGCCCCGACCGCTGACGAGTTCGTACCACCCGGTCGATCCAGACCAGATCCCTTTCAAACTATTTGAGGTAACAAGTCATGGCTGCCAAGGAAATTCGTTTCGGTGAAGACGCGCGTGCGCGCATGGTCAAGGGTGTCAACATCCTCGCCAACGCCGTGAAAGCAACCCTGGGTCCGAAGGGCCGCAACGTCGTGCTCGAGAAGAGCTTCGGCGCGCCGACGATTACCAAGGACGGCGTGTCCGTCGCCAAGGAAATCGAACTCGCTGACAAGTTCGAGAACATGGGCGCGCAGATGGTGAAGGAAGTTGCTTCCAAGACTTCCGACATCGCCGGTGACGGCACCACCACCGCGACCGTGCTGGCCCAGGCCATCGTGCGCGACGGCATGACCGCAGTTGCCGCAGGCATGAACCCGATGGATCTGAAGCGCGGCATGGACAAGGCGGTCATCGCCGCCGTCGCCGAGCTCAAGAACATCTCCAAGCCCTGCTCCACCTCCAAGGAAATCGCCCAGGTCGGTTCGATCTCGGCCAACTCCGACGAGAACATCGGCGAGCTGATCGCCAAGGCCATGGACAAGGT
>JBKJMY010000084.1:0-6785 GCA_046596115.1 Arenimonas sp. | reverse complement strand
CCGAGCTGTTCCAGCCCGGCCTGCAGCTGGTGTCTCCTGAATTCTTCAACCAGATGACTTCCACGCATGCGCTGGTGATGATCTTCGGCGCGGTGATGCCGGCCTTCGTCGGCCTTGCCAACTGGATGGTGCCGATGATGATCGGTGCACCGGACATGGCGCTGCCGCGCATGAACAACTGGTCGTTCTGGATCCTGCCTTTCGCCTTTACCCTGTTGCTGACGCCGCTGATCCTGCAGGGCTTTGGCGTAGGCGGCGGCGGCCCGGCCGGCGGCTGGACCCTGTATCCGCCGCTGTCACTGCAAGGCGGTAACAACACCGCGTTCGCGATCTTCGCCATCCACCTGATGGGCGTCAGCTCGATCATGGGCGCGATCAACATCATCGCCACCATCCTCAACATGCGCGCCCCCGGCGTCGACCTGCTGAAGATGCCGGTGTTCGTGTGGAGCTGGCTGATCACCGCGTTCCTGCTGATCGCGGTGATGCCGGTGCTCGCCGGCGCCGTGACCATGCTGCTGACCGACAAGTTCTTCGGCACCTCGTTCTTCAACGCGGCCGGCGGCGGCGATCCAGTGATGTTCCAGCACATCTTCTGGTTCTTCGGCCACCCCGAGGTCTACATCATGATCCTGCCGGCCTTCGGCATCGTGTCGGAAATCATCCCGACCTTCGCCCGCAAGCCGCTGTTTGGCTACCAGGCGATGATCTACGCCGTGGCATCCATCGCGTTCCTGAGCTTCATCGTCTGGGCGCACCATATGTTCACGGTCGGCATGCCGCTGGGCGGTGAGCTGTACTTCATGTACGCCACGATGCTGATCGCCATCCCGACCGGCGTGAAGGTATTCAACTGGGCCACCACCATGTGGCGCGGCTCGATGACCTTTGAAACCCCGATGCTGTTCGCGCTCGGCTTCGTCATCATGTTCACCATCGGCGGCTTCTCGGGTCTGATGCTGGCCATCGTGCCGGCCGACTTCCAGTACCAGGACACCTACTTCGTGGTCGCGCACTTCCACTACGTTCTGGTGACTGGTGCCATTTTCGGCATCATGGCGGGCACCTACTACTGGCTGCCCAAGTGGACCGGCCACATGTACAACGAGACCGCCGGCAAGTGGCATTTCTGGCTGAGCACGTTCTTCGTGAACCTGCTGTTCTTCCCGCAGCACTTCCTGGGCCTGGCCGGCATGCAGCGCCGCGTGCCCGACTACAATCCGGCGTTCGCGGACTTCAACATGCTGTCCTCGCTCGGCGGGTTCGGCTTCGGACTGTCGCAGTTGCTGTTTGCCTGGATCATCTGGCAGACGATTCGCGGTGGCGCCAAGGCGCCGGACCGCGTTTGGGAAGGTGCGCGTGGCCTGGAGTGGACGCTGCCCTCACCGCCGCCGCACCACACTTTCACCGTGCCGCCGATCATTCGCGAAGGCGACCTCGCCCACGGCGACATTTCCCACTGATGGACCGGCCCCCGCACGCGGGGGCCGCTTCGCACCGGACAAAATGGAAACCATGAACGCACCCAGCACCAAGCCCGTTCGCAGCGACGCCCAGCGCGCCGGCGTACGTCGAACCGCGTTGATCCTGGGCGCCTGCGCGGCGGCCGCCTACCTGCTGTTCCTGTATTCGGTGATGCATCCAAAATGAACCTCGAGATGAAGCGCACGCTCAAGCGCATCAGCCTGATCTCGGCTGGTTCGTTCGTGTTCGCTTTCTCGCTGGTGCCGCTATACAACGTGGCGTGCGAGAAAGTGTTCGGAATCAAGCTTGAGAAAGGCGCAGCAGGCGAAGAACGTCTGGCCGGCGTGAAGCCCGACATGACGCGCGACGTGCGCATCCAGTTCGACGCCACCGTCAATTCCAAGCTGCCCTGGGATTTCCGCCCGGTGAAGGGTTCGATCGTGGTCCATCCCGGCAAGCAGTACGAGGCCATGTTCGTGGCCCGCAACCGCTCCAAGGAAGCCATCGTCGGTAATGCCGCGCCCTCGATCGCGCCAAGCGAGGCCTCGGGTTTCTTCACCAAGACCGAGTGCTTCTGCTTCACCCAGCAGATGCTCAAGCCCGGCGAAGAGCGCCTGATGCCGGTGCGCTTCATCGTCAACCCGTCGCTGCCCGGCGATGTCGCAACGATCACCCTGTCCTATACTTTCTATCTCAACGACACGGCCACGGCGCAACTCAACGCACCCGCAGCCGGCGCCGCCCGCTCCGCGCCCTGAGCGGCGACACCCACAAGCAACGGAATTCTCCATGGCCCACGCCCACGACGACGCGAACATTTATTACGTCCCGCACCACAGCCGCTGGCCGTTCCTCGGTTCGATCGCGCTGTTCACGCTGATGGTCGGCGCATCCAACTGGATGAATGGTCACTCCTGGGGCAAGGACGTGCTGTTCGTCGGCCTGGCAATGGTGCTGGTCATCCTGGGCCGCTGGTTCGGCGACGTGATCGGCGAATCGCTGCAGGGCAATTACAGCCCGCAGGTCGACGTCTCGTTTCGCATGGGCATGATGTGGTTCATCTTTTCCGAGGTGATGTTTTTCGCCGCGTTCTTTGGCGCCCTGTTTTATGCACGCCAGTACGCGCTGCCGTGGCTGTCGGGCGAAGGCGACGGCGCACCGAACGTCGAGTTCCTCTATCCCGGTTACACGGCCGGCTGGCCGGCGAACGGCCCGGGCGCAATCGGCGGCCACTTCCAGACAATCCCGGCCTGGGGCCTGCCGCTGATCAATACCCTGCTGCTGCTCAGCTCGGGCGTCACCATCACGCTGGCGCACCATGCACTGCGTGCGGCACGGCGCCAGGCGCTGCTGGTGTGGCTGGGCCTGACGGTCGTGCTCGGCGCCTTGTTCCTGTTCTTCCAGGCCACCGAATATCACCACGCCTACACCGAGCTGAACTTGACGCTTGGTTCGGGTATCTACGGCTCGACGTTCTTCATGCTGACCGGTTTCCACGGCATGCACGTGACCCTGGGCGCGATCATGTTGTCAGTGATCTGGCTGCGCTGCCTCAAGGGCCACTTCAGCAAGGACCACCATTTCGCGTTCGAAGCCGTGGCCTGGTACTGGCACTTCGTGGACGTGGTCTGGCTTGGCCTGTTCATGTTCGTCTACGTGCTCTGACTGTGGGAGCGGCTTCAGCCGCGATCTGCGGAAATCGCGGCTGAAGCCGCTCCCACAGAAGCCGCTCGCACAGAAGCCGCTCGCACATGAAAGGCCGGCATGCGCCGGCCTTTCGACTCAATGATAGATGCCGTGAGGTTTGATCCAGCCCGTGGCGATGCCGGCCACGACGATCAGGATCAGCACCACCGAGATGCCGATCCGCCAGCTCAATGAGCGCACCGTGCGATCGGTGCGGCCCTTGTCTACCATCATGTAGTACATGCCGGCGCCGAGGTTCCACACGATCACGACCAGGAACGCGATGATCAACAGCTTCTGCATGGCGAGTCCGATGAGGGGAACCGGCTCATTATCCGCCCGGCGTGCGATGTCGTGGTGAGCAAGGCGCGCCTTGGGCCGGTGTCTCCGATGATCCGCATTGCTGCGTGGGTGCTTGCGGTCCTGTTGGTGGCTGGCTTCGTGCAACTGGGGCGCTGGCAACTGGGTCGCGCCGTGACCAAGCAGGCCATGCTGACCCAGGTCGCCAGCGCGCTGGCGGTGCGCCACCCGGTGCCGCTGGCGGAGGCGTCTCGCGCGACCGGATATGACTGGGCAGCGGGCCATGGCCATTTCGCTGCGCGTCCGGTGCTGCTGCTCGACAATCAACGCCATGGCGAAGCGGTCGGCGTGCGTGTGTTTGCGCCGTTCCTGCCCGACGGGGGCGGCGAATTGCTGGTTGACCTGGGTTGGCTGCCGTTGCCGGGCAACCGCGTGATGCCGATGCCCGCCATTCCGGGCGGCGAGATGGACTTGCGCGGGCTGCTGGCGCCAGCGCCGTCCAGCGGACTGGCGCTGGGGCCGGACCACACCGAACTCGATGCGCAGCGCTGGTTACTCACGCGCGTGGACCACAAGGTACTCGCCGGCGCGCTCGGTACGTCGCTGGCGCCACGCGTGCTGCGACTGGATCCGGCGCTGCCGATCGGATTTGCACGCGACCTCGACGTGCTACCCAACACACTTACGCCCGAACGTCATCGCGGCTATGCGGTGCAATGGTTCGGCCTGGCGGCGTTGACCCTGGCGATCGCCTTCTTCCTCGGTTTCAGGCGCACCCATAAATGAACACACCACGCCCCTCGCAGCTGCGCTCGCGGCTGACCCTCGTGCTGATCGCCGCGATGTTCCTCGGCTCCTTCGTGGTTGCCGCGGTGCTGCGCTTCAGCGGCTGGACGCCCGGCCATACCCGCAATTACGGCCAATTGCTGGAACCGCCAATCGCGCTGGGCGCCCTCGCGCTGAAACGGGCCGACGGCTCGCCGTATGCGTGGGCGCCTGAGCAGGATCACTGGCGCCTGCTGGCAGTGCCCGCGCCAGGCTGCGCGCAGGCCTGCGTGCAGGCACTGGATTTCCTGCATCGCACCTGGTTGTCCCAGGGCCGCAAGGCCGACCGCCTCGATGTGCTGTGGGCCGGCGAGTTCCCTGCCAACGGGCCGACCTTCCGTCGCCTCGTGCGGCTGCAAACCGACCCGGCCCTGGCAGCAGCCCTGCCCGAGGCGGCGGGCATCGACACGCTGCCGCTGTACCTGGTGGATCCGTCTGGTTACGTGGTCGTGCACTACCATCCGCTTCCCGATCCCGCCGGCGTACGCAAGGACCTCGGTAAACTGCTGAAATGACCGATATCGCAACATCGCGGCCGCGCAGCGGCAGCCCGCATCGCAATTTCCATCGCCTGGCCTGGCTGGCCGTGCTGCTGGCCCTTGGCATCGTCGTGTTCGGCGCCTTCGTGCGACTGTCCAACGCCGGCCTGAGTTGTCCCGACTGGCCCACCTGCTATGGCCGCGCGACCTGGCCGACGCAGGCGCATGAGATCGCCCAGGCCAATGCCAGCTTCGAACGCGCGGTGGACACCAGCCGGGCCTGGCGCGAACAGGTGCATCGCCAATTGGCCGGCTCGCTTGGCCTGCTGATCCTGGTGCTGGCACTGGTTGCGGCACGGCGCCGACGCCTTGGCATCACCACGATCGCGATCGCCGCCGGTCTGGTCGCAGCTTCCATCCCGCTCTACATCGGTGAGCACTACACGGCAGCTGCGGCGTTCGCGCTTGCCGGCGAATCCGTGTTGCTGGCCTGCGCGATCCGCTGGGACAGCCAGGACGCGTCGCGGCTTGCCGTGGTGGCGCTGATGGCGGTCATCATGCAGGCCCTGCTCGGGATGTGGACGGTCACCTGGCTGCTCAAGCCGATCGTGGTGACCGCGCATTTGCTCGGTGGCATGACCACGCTCGGCATCCTCACCTGGATCGCCTGGTCCACCACGCCAGGTGCAGCGCTGGTGCAACCGATCGCGCCGAAATTGCGCCGTCTGCTGTGGATCGGGCTGGTGCTGCTGGTGTTGCAGATTGCACTCGGCGGCTGGACCAGCAGCAATTACGCCGCTTTGGCCTGCGGCGCCGATTTCCCGCGCTGCCAGGGCCAGTGGTGGCCCGCGCATGACATGCACGAGGCCTTCGTCCTGTGGCGCGGCATCGGCGTGGACTACGAAGGCGGCGTCCTGGACCAGCCGGCGCGCATCGCGATCCAGCTGACCCATCGCGCGCTTGCAGTGCTGGTGTTTGGACACCTGTCGTTTGTTGGCATCCGCATGTTCCGCACGCCGGGCCTGAAGTTCCGCGGCCTGGTGCTGGCCTTGCTGGTGTTCGCGCAGGTTGCGATTGGCATTGCCAATGTCCGGCTCGGCCTGCCGTTGTGGAACGCAGTCGCCCACACCGCCGGCGCCGCGCTGCTGCTGATGTTGTTGGTGGGCCTGCTCGCCCGGCTACGGGCGCCCGAATGAGTGCATTTCGCGCCACGTGCGGCCAGTACTGGCAGCTGACCAAGCCGCGCGTCGTCGCGCTGATCGTGTTCACTGCGGTGATCGGCATGTGGCTGGCGATGTTTGACGCGCGCCTGCCAACCGGATTTGCCTCGATTGGTGCGTTGTTCCGCCTGGCCTTCGGCGATGCCGGCGGTCCGGCGCAACTGATGTCGCCGCCCGCCGAGGGACTGTGGCTGCACATGCTGTTTGGCGCGTTGGGCATCTGGTTGGCCGCGGCGTCGGCTGCGGCGATCAACCACCTGCTCGACCAGCGCATCGACGCGCTGATGGCGCGCACCTCGCAACGCCCGTTGCCGACCGGCGCACTGACCTCGCGCCAGGTACTGCTGTTCGCGATCGCACTCGGCGCGATGTCCATGGCGCTGCTGGGCTGGCTGGTGAATCCGCTGACTGCGTCGCTGACGTTCGCCTCGCTGATCGGCTACGCGATCATCTACACCGGCTACCTCAAGCGCGCCACGCCGCAGAACATCGTCATCGGCGGCCTCGCCGGCGCAGCGCCGCCGGCGCTCGGCTGGGTTGCGGTGACCAACCAGTTGCATCCGCATGCATTGCTGCTGGTGCTGATCATCTTCGTGTGGACGCCACCGCACTTCTGGGCGCTGGCGATCTTCCGGCGCGATGACTATGCCCGCGCGATGATCCCGATGCTGCCAGTCAGCCACGGCGTGGAATACACGCGCTGGCAAATCCTGTTCTACACGATCCTGCTATTCCTGGTGACCATGCTGCCCTTCATCACCGGCATGAGCGGCGTGTTCTACCTGGGCGGCGCGGTGGTGCTGGGCGCGGT
>JBKJMY010000045.1:0-4194 GCA_046596115.1 Arenimonas sp. | reverse complement strand
ACATGCAGGACCTGCTGCAGGCGGGCGGGCAGCCACCGCTGCGCATGATCGCGGCCGGCAAGGTGTACCGCTCCGATTCCGGCCAGACCCATACGCCGATGTTCCACCAGGTCGAAGGCCTGCTGGTGGATGAGACTTCGTCGTTCGCAGACCTCAAGGGCACACTGACCGAGTTCGTGCGCGCCTTCTTCGAGCGCGACTTCGAGATGCGCTTCCGCCCGTCGTACTTCCCGTTTACCGAGCCGTCGGCCGAAGTGGACATCGCCTGGCAGCAGCCGGATGGTTCCACCCGCTGGCTGGAAGTGCTGGGTTGCGGCATGGTGCATCCGAGAGTGCTGCGCAACTGCGGCATTGATCCGGAACGCTATACCGGCTTCGCATTCGGCATGGGCGTCGAGCGCCTGGCCATGCTGCGCTACGGCGTCAACGACCTGCGCAGCTTCTTCGAAAACGATGTGCGCTTCCTGCGCCAGTTCGCCTGACGGTGGTGCGGCTTCTCAACTTGTGGGAGAGGCTTCAGCCGCGCTCCCGAAACATTCTCAAAACTCATCGCGGCTGAAGCCGCTCCCACATCGGATATGCGATGAAATTTCCTGAAAGCTGGCTGCGCGAACACGTCAAGGTCGATGCCACGCGCGACGAGCTTGCCGCGCGCCTGACCGCGATTGGCCTGGAAGTGGAAGATGTCCAGCCGATCGGTGGCGCCCTCGAAGGCGTCGTGGTCGCCGAGATCCTGAGCTGCGCGCGCCATCCGGACGCCGAGCGCTTGCAGGTTTGCCAGGTCTCGGCAGGCGGCGCCGAGCCGCTGCAAATCGTCTGCGGCGCGCCCAATGCGCGCGTCGGCCTCAAGGCGCCGCTGGCGCTGGTTGGTGCGACCTTGCCCGGCAGCATCGCGATCAGTGCCGCCAAGCTGCGGGGCGTGGATTCCAACGGCATGCTGTGCTCGGCCAAGGAACTGCGGATCGATCTGGATGCGTCCGGCCTGCTCGAGCTTCCCGCCGATGCGCCAGTCGGCACGCCGCTGGCGAGCTACCTCGGCCTGCCGGATGCCTCGTTCGAGCTGAAGCTCACGCCCAATCGCGCCGACTGTTTCTCGATCCGTGGCGTGGCCTTCGATGCGGCGGCCGCGTTCGGCACGCAAGTAGAATCGATGCAGATCAGCGAAGCGCCGGTGACCAGCGATGCGCGCATTGATGTGCGGCTACAGGCCGGCGCCGATTGCCCGCGCTATTGCGGCCGTGTGATCGAAGGCCTCAACCCGGCCGCGCGTTCACCGCTGTGGCTGACCGAAAAGCTCAAGCGCGCTGGCTTGCGTCCGATCAGCGTGCTGGTGGATGTCGGCCATTTCGTGATGCTCGAACTTGGCCAGCCGATGCATGCCTTCGACGCCGATACCCTCAAAGGCCCAGTCGGCGTACGCCGCGCGCGTGCCGGCGAAGCGCTCAAGACACTGGACGAGCGCGACGTTGTCGTCGGCGAGGAGTTCCTGTTGGTGACTGACGCAGATCGGCCGGTTGCATTGGCCGGCGTGATGGGCGGCTTCGACACCCGCGTCACCGACGCGACCACGCGCGTCTTCCTGGAGAGCGCGCATTTCGCGCCCGCTGCCATCATCGGCCGTTCGCGCAAGCTTGGCCTGCACACCGATGCCTCGCACCGCTTCGAGCGCGGCGTTGATCCGGCGATGCCGCGCTATGCGCTGGAACGTGCGACCGAAATCGTCCTCAAGATCATGGGTGGGAAGGCCGGTCCGATCACCGACGCCGAACTGCCCGAATTCATGGCCAAACCTGCCAGCGTTCGCCTGCGTCGCGCGCGGCTGGCACGCGTGCTCGGCGTGCAGGTGCCTGATACGGACGTCGAGCGGATCCTGCGCGCGCTGGGCATGCAGACTGTGGCCGAGAGTGATGGCTGGCAAGTACAGGCGCCAAGTCGTCGCTTCGATATCGCGATCGAGGAAGACCTGATCGAGGAAATCGCCCGCATCCACGGCTATGAAGCGATCCCGGTGCACACGCCCGATGGCGCCTTCGCCCTGGTCGCGCCGAGCGAGTCGCGTGTTGCCGATGCCGTCGTTCGTCGGCAGTTGGCCTCGCGCGGTTACATGGAAGCACTCAACTACGCCTTCGTCGATGCCACGCTGCTGCAGCTCTGGGGCCTCGCCGATGGCGTGGTGGCGATCGCCAATCCGCTCAGCTCGGAACTTGGCGTAATGCGCACCGCGCTGCTGCCCGGGCTGGTTGAGGCACTCAAGCGCAATCGCGCGCGGCAGCTGGATCGCGTGCGCCTGTTCGAACTGGGTAATGTTTTCCACGCCGCAACGACGGGGCGGATCGGCAGCGCCGCGGCAAGTGGCGATGCGTCGCTCACCGACAAGCCCGCACCGATCGAAACCTTGCGGGTTGCCGCCGTGGCCTGCGGCACCGCGCGCGACGAGCAGTGGAGCAGCAAGCTCCAGGACGTGGATTTCTACGACATGAAGGCAGATGTCGAATCGCTGCTCGCACTCGCCAATGCCTCGAATATTGAATTCCGCGCCGACGCCGAATCAGCGTTCGCCCATCCCGGGCGCAGCGCCTCGGTCTGGCGCGACGGCCAGCGCATCGGCTGGATCGGCCAGTTGCACCCGCGCCTTCGCAAGGCGCTTGATCTGGACACCGAAGTCATCGCCTGCGAACTCGATTTGGAACCCGTTCTCGCGCGCAAAGTGGCGCGGGCGGGCGAGATTTCGCGCTACCCCTCGGTTCGCCGCGACCTGGCCCTGGTTGTGCCCGAAGCCACGACCTGGGACGCACTTCGCAGTTCCCTTTCTGCAGCCCTGACGCACCGCTTACGCGACGTAGTAGTTTTTGACCAGTACCACGGCCCGGGGTTGGAAAAAGGATCAAAGAGCATCGCTATGGGCTTGATCTTGCAGGAAGTTTCACGCACTCTGACCGACGCCGACGCAGATCTTGCGGTGGCAGACGCCCTGGCCGCACTGGCGCGGGACTGTGGTGCGACGCTCAGGAAATAACGTGGCCGGCGACCCCGGTCAACGGGGAATGACATGGCACTGACCAAGGCCGAAATGGCCGAACGTCTGTTTGAGGAAGTGGGGCTGAACAAGCGCGAGGCGAAGGAATTCGTCGATGCGTTTTTCGACGCCCTGCGCGAGGCGCTTGAACGCGGCAGGAGCATCAAGCTCTCCGGCTTCGGCAACTTCGACCTGCGCCAGAAGAACCAGCGTCCTGGCCGCAATCCCAAGACAGGCGAAGAGATTCCGATCTCCGCGCGCACCGTCGTGACCTTCCGCCCGGGCCAGAAATTGAAGGAGCGCGTGGAAGCGTATGCTGGATCCGGGCAGTAACAGAGAGCTTCCGCCGATCCCGGCCAAGCGTTACTTCACCATCGGTGAGGTGAGCGAGCTGTGCGACGTCAAGCCGCATGTGCTGCGCTATTGGGAAACCGAATTCGAATCGCTGTCGCCGGTGAAGCGCCGCGGCAACCGCCGCTATTACCAGCGCCACGACGTGCTGATGATCCGCCAGATCCGTGGCCTGCTGTATGAAGAGGGCTACACCATCAGCGGCGCCCGCCAGCGGCTTGAGGGCACCACTGCCCGCAACGACGCCAGCCTGACCGCCCAGGTGATCCGCCAAGTGCGCCAGGAACTCGAGGAAGTCCTCATCCTGCTCCGCCGCTGACCTCATTTGTGGGAGCGGCTTCAGCCGCGATAGCTTTCCTGCAACTCCAAATCGCGGCTAAAGCCGCTCCCACAAGCCGCTCCCACAAGCCGCTCCCACGAACTGCACAGCGCGCCGCCATCACGGCGCAGCCACTAGTTTCGGCAACATCGCCAAGCGCCGTGACCGCCATGACGTACACCGCCGACTACGCCGCCACCGAACCCACGCGCGCCGGGATCGACGCGCTCGACGGACTGACCCTGCTCGAATTCGGCGCACCGTGGTGCGGCATCTGCAGCGGCGCGCAGGGCGCGATCGCGCAGGCACTCGCACCGCATCCCGAACTGCGCCACGTAAAAATCGAGGACGCACGCGGGCGGGCGCTCGGGCGCTCGTTCACGGTGAAGCTGTGGCCGACGCTGGTGTTGCTGCGCGACGGCGAAATCCTGGGACGCTGGGTGCGCCCGCGCGATGCGACCGAACTCGCGCCGGCCTTGGCGACCGCGACGAAAGGATAGGCGTTGCG
>JBKJMY010000026.1:0-2508 GCA_046596115.1 Arenimonas sp. | reverse complement strand
ACCCCAGTTCGGTCACGAAGCCGGTCCGGTCAACTTCCGGCATCGGCGGATGCTGGCGGTGTTCCAGGCGGCTGACAATCTGGCGTGGCGAGATCTCACCGAAGTGCAGGTGCGGCGAGAGGCGCGAGGTGCCGATGCGGTCGGGAAGATCGCGTTGCGATTTGTAACCATGCGCGGCGCCGTCCATGAACGCGTCGAGCATCTCCTGCGCACCCGTCTCGCCCGGCTGCCACTCGTCCCAGAATCCCCGGTCCCAGGCGATCACCGGGGCCAGGCCAAGTTGCGCGACATCACCGGAGGCCAGCGCGTCGGGTAGCGGCGGGAGTGCGGTGGGCGCCTGCGTCGCGAGCACGCCAGCAAGGCGCTGGCTGGCGTTGCGCCAGAATGGCGTGAACACGCGATAGGGGTCGCCTGCACCCGTCGCAATGGTCCATGGCTCGGCCAACAGCGCGCCGTTGAATGACTCGGCCATCAAGCCAGCTGCACGGAGCGCCGATTTGACCCGGACATCCCGGGATGTAACGGCCGGCTCGTACAGTCGGTTCCAGAACACTGCCGTGGCGCCGACCTGCTCGGCCAGTGCGCCCAGCACATGCACACTGTCGCCCTGGCGCACGATCAGGCCGGATCCCAAGGCTTGCAGGTCGTGGGCCAATGCGGCAAGCGATCGCGCCAACCAGGCGTTGCTGGCACGTCCCGGCGGCCACTCGCCCTCTTCGTCCGGCGCGTGGATGAACACGGGCACTGGATCAAGGCCGGCGTCCAGCGCCGCTTGCAAGGCTGGGTTGTCGGCCAGGCGCAAGTCGCGCCGGAACCAGACCAGTGCGTATGCCATCAGCGCTTGTTCGCATGCAGTGGGTGGGTCATCAGGAGACGCTAACTCGCTGCGGGTTGAGGCCCCGTGAAATCCCGCCCCATGCAGCAGGCAACGTCCACAGGCTCAAAATGAAAAAGGGCCCCGCCGGAGCGGAGCCCTTGGACGCACTGGCCTGTTGCCAATCAGGCCGCGGTGACGTTCGCCGCCTGCTTCCCCTTCGGTCCCTGCACGACCTCGAAATTGACGGCCTGGCCTTCCTTGAGCGAGCGAAAGCCCTCGGACGTGATCGCGGAGAAATGCACGAAGATGTCCTCGCTGCCGTCTGCGGGCGAGATGAAGCCAAATCCCTTGGCGTCGTTGAACCACTTCACGGTGCCGTTGCTCATTAGGTACTACCTCGATGACGTTTCGGACGGGTTGCGACGGCCTGGAATGTGTCTTGGGTCGCGTGCGCACGAGATTATTGCCATGGAATTTTGCAGTTGACAACGGCATTGGCCCGACTCATTCCAGCAACAGGGCCTCGAGCAGCCGCGGCAGGGACGCGGTGGCGACTTCGACGTTGGCCAGCACCTCGTCGAGGGTGATCTCGTCGTTGGGAGTCGGCCCGCAACCGGCAGCCCAGTTGGCGACCAGCGCCAGGCAGGCGTAATCCAGGCCCATTTCGCGCGCCAGCCCCGCCTCCGGCATGCCGGTCATTCCGACCAGGTCGCAGCCGTCACGGCGCATGCGGGTGATTTCAGCGCGGGTTTCCAGGCGCGGGCCCTGGGTGGCGCCATAGCAGCCGCCATCGACCAGGTCCACGGCAGCCGCAGCCCCGGCACGCAGGACGGCGTCGCGCAACGATGCCGAATAGGGCTCGCCGAAGTCCACATGCAGGACCGGCGTGCCGGGTTCTTCGCAGATGGTGCTGAGCCGGCCCCAGGTGTAATCGATCAACTGGTCCGGCACGCCAACCACGCGCGGCCCATAGCGTTCAGTGATGCCACCGACGGCATTGATCGCCAGTACGCGTTTGGCGCCGAGGTCGGCGAGCCGACGCAGGTTGGCCCGGTAATTGATCCGATGCGGCGGTACCGAATGGCCTTCGCCGTGGCGGGCGAGGAAGGCGATCGTCTTTTCGCCGAAGCCGCCGACGCGAACCGGTCCGGAGGCGTCGCCGTAGATTGTCGAGGCGACCAATGCTTCGGGATTGCGCAGTTCGGCCAGCGCGTACAGGCCGGTGCCGCCGATGATCGCGAGGTCAATGCTCATTGAAAGCTGGACTCGAGCGCGTAGATGCCCGGCAGGTTGCGGCCCTGCTCGTGGTAGTCCATGCCGTAGCCGTACACGTAGGCATCGGGGACGTCGAGCGCGATGTAGTCCGCCTCGATGCCTTCCACGCGGCGATCGTGCAATTTGTCGCAAAGCACCACAATCCGCACTTCGGCCGCGCCCTGGTCTTCGCACCAGTCGCGCACGGCCTTGAGCGTATGGCCCTCGTCGAGGATATCGTCGGCGATCAACACGCGTCTGCCGGCAAGCGGGGTCGCCGGGCGATGTAGCCAGGCCAGGCCCGAGCCGGTCAGCGCGCCGCGGTAGCGGGTGGCGTGCAGGTAATCAAATTCCAGGTCGAATCCGACCCGCAGGGCCAGTTGCGAGGCAAACAGCATGCCGCCATGCATCAATGTCAGGTAGACCGGACGCTCGCC
>JBKJMY010000204.1:0-34387 GCA_046596115.1 Arenimonas sp. | reverse complement strand
GGCGGGCAATGCCTTCTAACCGGTAAGCCACCGTGCCGGCCCCGACAGTTTGATAGGCTGTGCCTATACATAGAATTGGAACAAACGATTTCCCCTATGTAATTCAGGGGCGCAACCTTGGTGGACAGCCGAATCCCGGCAGCCAAGGAGAGGGCCATGTCCAGCGACACCAGCACCACTGAAGCCAAGTGCCCGTTCCCGGGTGCGCAACACCACGCCATGGCCGGCGCACGCTCGAATGCGAACTGGTGGCCAGAGCAGTTGAACCTGCGCCTGCTGCACCTGCATTCGCCGGGCTCCAGCCCGATGGACGCCGACTACGAGTACGCAAAGGAATTCGCCAAGCTCGACCTGGATGCCGTCGTCAAGGACCTGCATGGGTTGATGACCGACTCCAAGGCGTGGTGGCCGGCGGACTACGGTCACTACGGCCCGTTCTTCATCCGCATGGCCTGGCACGCTGCAGGCACCTATCGCATCGGCGACGGCCGCGGTGGCTCGGCCTCGGGTGACCAGCGCTTCGCCCCGCTCAACAGCTGGCCGGACAACGGCAACCTGGACAAGGCGCGGCGCCTGTTGTGGCCAATCAAGCAGAAGTACGGCAACAACCTGAGCTGGGCCGATCTGTTCATCCTCACCGGCAATGTCGCGCTCGATTCGATGGGTTTCAAGACCTTCGGGTTTGGTGGCGGGCGAGCCGATGTCTGGGAGCCGGAAGAAATCAACTGGGGATCGGAATCAACCTGGCTCGGCGACGAGCGCTACAGCGGTGACCGTGTACTTGCCGACACCTTGGGCGCGGTGCAGATGGGTCTGATCTACGTGAACCCGGAAGGTCCCAACGGCAAGCCGGATCCGTTGGGCTCGGCCCGCGATATTCGCGAAACCTTTGCGCGCATGGCCATGGACGACGCGGAAACAGTGGCATTGACTGCCGGCGGCCACACGTTCGGCAAGTCGCATGGTGCGGGCGATGTGAAGCACGTCGGACGCGAACCCGAAGGCGCCGAGCTCGAGCACATGGGTCTCGGGTGGATCAACACCTTTGAGAGCGGCATCGGCGAGCACACCATCACCAGCGGCATCGAAGGCGCCTGGACACCGACGCCGATCACATGGGACATGAGTTACTTCGAAACCCTGTTCGGTTACGAGTGGGAGCTGACCCGCAGCCCCGCAGGCGCACAGCAATGGAAGCCCATCGGCCACACCGGCGACGACACCGTGCCGGACGCGCACAATCCAAACGTGCGCCATGCGCCGATGATGACCACCGCCGACATGGCGATGCGTATGGACCCGGCCTATGAGAAGATTTCGCGCCGTTTCATGGCCAACCCGGAGGAGTTCGCCGATGCGTTTGCGCGTGCCTGGTTCAAGCTCACCCACCGCGACATGGGTCCGAAGCCGCGCTACCTGGGCAACCTGGTACCGAAGGAAGACTTGATCTGGCAGGACCCGGTGCCGGCAGTGGACCATCCGTTGATCGACGTCGGTGACATCGCATCGCTGAAGTCGAAGATCCTTGCCACCGGGCTCGGTACGCCGGCGCTGGTCGGCGCAGCGTGGGCGTCCGCGTCCACCTTCCGCGGCAGTGACAAGCGCGGTGGTGCCAACGGTGCGCGCGTGCGTCTCGCGCCGCAGAAGGACTGGGAGGCCAACGACCCGGTGCAGCTGGCGAAGGTGCTGGCTGCGCTCGAGAAGATCCAGGCCGACTTCAACGCAGCCACGCCGGGCGGCAAAAAAGTCTCGATCGCCGACCTGATCGTGCTCGGTGGCAATGCCGCGGTGGAATCAGCCGCCAAGAAAGCCGGGATCGACGTCACCGTGCCGTTCAATGCCGGGCGCATGGACGCGTCCCCGGAGCAGACCGACGTACATTCCTTTGCCGTACTTGAGCCGAAGGCGGATGGCTTTCGCAATTACACGGCCAAGGGCTTCGAGAAAAACTCTGCGGAACGGCTGCTGGACAGGTCCCAACTGCTCGGCCTGAGCGCACCGCAGATGACCGTGCTGGTAGGTGGCATGCGCGCCCTGGGTGCCAACAGCGGCGGCACGACCCACGGCGTGCTGACCACGCGGCCCGGCACCCTGAGCAATGACGTGTTCGTCAATCTGCTGGACATGGGGACGCAGTGGAAGCTCTCGGACGCGGATTCAAACGTCCTGGAAGGCCGGGAACGGGGCACCGGCGCGAACAAGTGGACGGCAACGGTGACCGACCTGGCATTCGGCTCCAACTCGCAGTTGCGTGCGTTGGCCGAGGTCTATGCAGGCAGCAACGGCCAGTCCAAGTTCGTGCGCGATTTCGTCACGGCCTGGAGCAAGGTGATGGAGGCCGACCGGTTCGACCTCGCCTGAGGCAACGCAGCACAGACGACGCGCGAGGGTTCGCGCGTCGTCTTCTCCTTGCGCATTCTCCGCGCCCCGCCGATCAGGCGCTGCGCAGTCCTACGCCGCAATTGCATCATGCGGATAGTCGGCATGCCGATTCTGGAACGCCAGGATGTTCGGCTTGCATATCACGCCCTGGTTGATGTTCATTGAACGCTGCATCGTCTCGTTGGCCTGCCACTGCACGCGGCCACCGGAAACGACCGGCATGTAGACCACCAGGGCCGCGGAAATCGAACGCGACGCGCTTTCCCACAGATAGCTTGGCGTGTGGTCGACGGCGTAGTAGTCCACGGTGCCTATCTTGAACATCGGCGCCGCGAAGCTGGTCGGTTTGGCGAAGTAGAAACCCATGCCCTCGTCACAGCTGACGTCGATGATCAGGCAGCCTGGTTGCAGGTCGGCGGCCTCAGCTTCGGTGACAAAGTCGACCGGGTCATTGGGATCCTGGAACGTGCCGTTGATGATGATGCCGGCCCCGCCGATCAGTTCGGACAACGGGCTTGTCGTTCCATCGTGCTCCACCACCTGCATCCTCGGCTCACCCGGGCCGCCGGCCTGCAGGCGTACGTAATGGCAGTCGAGCACTTCCTCGCGCACCTCGTGGTCGGGGCGCTGGATGCAGATGGTGATGTCGCGGAAGCCGTGCGCCTTGAGTGCGTAGACCGCGCCACGGCTGACCGCGCCGAAGCTGAAGATCACCACCTTGCGCTGGTTGCCGTAGTGTCCATCGATGCCCTTGAGCGCCAAGGCATGCAGCACCGCGCAGTAACCGGCCATCTCATTGTTCTTGTAGAAGGTATGACGGCCCATGCGGCCATCCGGACCCCAGACGAACATGTCCTCGAAGGCAAGCAGGGTCTGCTTGCGGTCCACTGCGGTCTGGGTAATGGGACGTTGCTGGGCGCAATGGACATAGCCCCAGAGCACGCCACCCTCGCGCAGTTCCCGCAGGTCGGCCAATACCGGCTTGTTGATCACCACGGTGGCGGCGTTGGCGAGGATGTCCGAGCGTGAGGCGACGCCGCCGGTCTGCGCGGAAAGCTCGTCGTCGGAAACATTGAACGGCGCACCGTAGCCAGCTTCAAACACCATGTTGCGGCGCACGCTTTCGCTCAAGCGGGACAAATGATCCGGATGTACCGGCATGCGCCGTTCGTCCGGTTTTCTTGACGTGCCGATGATGCCGATGGTGGTGTTGGTCATTGCCATGAGAAAATTCCAGAATGCTGGGCCGTCAGGCCATGGGCGCGCTGCCGATGGCGCAAAGCGCCACGGAGCACAAGTCCGAAAGGCCGAAAGAGAACCGAGCGGGGAGCAGACGCTGTATCGCGAAGCCGCGTCTGGAGATGCGGTGCGTAGGCTGCAAGAAAGGCGCATGGGACGCGGGGGCTTCGCGGGAACGCGCAAGCATGTCGCGGAAACAGAGGGCGCTACAGCCGTAGTCGCCTCTGAATTATAGCACGGGTGATTTTGACGCTGGAGTCATGGCGATGTTCGCCCGTTTCCCGATGCTCGATTGATCCGCGCAAGTCTGCGCCTGCCGTCCTGTCGGCCGGGCAATGTCCTCATGCTTCAAGGCGGTGGTGATTGCGTCGGTTCGCCGAGCACCAATCGCACGCTTGCGGCGTGGCTGCTGCGCTCGCGTCATCGTTCTGTCGCATGAGCATCACGATGCTGTCACCAAGTGACGATTCAATGCTGACTCAGCATGAACCGGTCGATGAACGCCACGCTTGCCACTGCGCTGCTTGCTCCGTCCTACCCACGGAGCCCGACCGACGACGAACCGTCGCTGCGCCATCGCATGATCCGGATCTCCTACATCCACCTGGGTGCACACATCGCGCAAGAGGAAATCGCATGAAGATCCTGATCGTCACCGACGCCTGGGAGCCGCAGGTCAATGGCGTGGTGCGCACGCTCAAGTCGACCCGACGCGAACTCGAAAAGCTGGGCCATGTCGTCCAATTCCTGACGCCATTGGAATTCAAGACGCTGCCGTGCCCGACCTACCCGGACATCCGGTTGTCGATCCTGCCCGGGCGGCGGGTCAACCAGCGTATCCACGATTTCGCCCCGCAGGCGATCCACATCGCCACCGAGGGGCCGCTCGGGCTGGCGGCGCGCGCCTATGCGCTGCGCAATGGGTTGCCGTATACCACGGCGTACCACACGCGGTTTCCGGAATATGTCCGGGCACGAATCGGCTTGCCGTTGTCGGTGACTTATCGCTTCCTGCGCTGGTTCCACGGCAAGGCGAAGGCGGTCATGGTTCCGACGCAGGTGGTCAAGAACGATCTGGAGGCCTTTGGATTCGCGCCCGATCGGGTGGTGCTGTGGTCGCGCGGCGTGGACCTGGACATTTTCAAGCCCGGCCCGGCAATGGCGCATGACCTGACCAAGCCGATTTTCCTGTGCGTCGGGCGCGTTGCAGTCGAAAAGAACATCGACGCCTTCCTCAAACTCGACTTGCCGGGCACCAAGTGGGTTGCCGGCGACGGACCGGCCCTTGCGCGCCTGAAAGCGGAGTATCCCGACGTGCATTTCACCGGCGTGCTCGACCAGGTGGCGCTGGCCACGCTGTACAACGCGGCCGATGTGTTCGTGTTCCCGAGCAAGACCGACACCTTTGGTCTGGTGCTGCTCGAGGCGCTTGCCTGTGGTTGTCCGGTCGCTGGCTATCCGGTTACCGGTCCGGTGGATGTGATCGGCGATTCCCCCGCAGGCGCACTCGATGACGATCTGCGCGTGGCGGCAATGCGCGCACTGACCATCGACCGCGGGGTCGCGCGGCGCCACGCCGAGCTGTATTCCTGGGAGGCATGCACACGCCAGTTCCTCAAGCACCTGCACCCGTTCGGGGTGACCCTGGCGGAGGCCTATGTGGCGCCCATCGAGGCGACGCCAGCAGGCGCCCGCGGACAGGCCCAGTGAGTCCACGCGGTCGCTAGCGCAACACGGTGTCGACGGACATAGCTGATTCGAGCGCGCGCGCATGCCGGCAGGCGCTGATCGGCGCTGCTGTCCCGCCTCGCACGCGCGGCCGGGCAACACTCGCCGGGCACGCAAAAATCCAATTTTGTTAGACTGCGAACGAGCCCTCGCTCGTGGACGCGCGCTCGACGCATCCGCACGGTCGCCGACCGACGAGGCGCTTGCGGAGACGTCATGACGCATCGGTCTGGATTGTCGTGGATCCTGTTGCCCCTGCTGTTGGCCTTCGGTGCAGGCGCTTGCGCGGCACAGGACCTGGCCAGCATCGCCGCGCCAGCAAAGCAGGCCGGCCCGGAAACCATTGCAATTGCCGATATTCCGGCGACGGCCGACAGCGACGAGCGCTTCGCGCAGGAAGTCCTGCTTTTGGCTGGGCAGTCCATGCCGATCCACCAGCTTGAGCCGCGCCTGGATGCAATCACCACATCGGTGCGCGAGAAATCCAGGCTTTACAAGCTTCCCGACCTGACGCTGCTGCCGGTGCTGCGGCTCGAGAGCCTGCAGCGGCAATGGAAGTTCGACGCCAGGCAATTCGCTGGCTGGCGCAAGGATTCACAGGACGCCAGCGCGCCATATTCCGGCGCCGCCGCCGAGGTGGTCAGGCGCAAGGCCAACTGGCAGGCAACCCAGGCACAGGGCAGTCAATCCCTGCCCGCTGCGCTGCAGGCACGGATCACCTCGGTGCTGGTGCAGCTGACATCGGCCGATGCGGCTTTGTCGAGACCGTTGGAAACACAAATCCTGTTGGGGCGCCGCGCCAACGCGCTTGAGGCGGAGATCCAGGCCGGCCAGAAATCTGTTTCGGCGGCAATCGACTCCATCGACCGTCGACTCACACGTATCGACGCGCCGGCGATCTGGACGCTGGAGAAGTCCGGTTTGGGCAACAAGGACGCCCTGGCCGCCGTGCGCGCAGGCACCCAGCGTGAGCTGCGCTTTCTCGAGCAATACAGCGCAGCCGATGGCAACAACCAGCGCGCGCTGAATGTCACCCAATTGCTCCTGCTGCCGCTGCTGGCATGGCTGGCGTTCCGCAATCGCAAGACTAACTCGGAGTCACCCGAGATCCAGTCGTCCATTCGCGTGCTGCGGCGGCCGATCTCGTCATGGCTGCTGTTGTCGTCGATGGCGGTGCTCGTGTTCGAGCCGGATGCACCGTTGTTGTTGCAGCAGTTCGCGATGCTGGTTGCACTGGTTCCGGTGCTGCGCCTGCTGCCGCCTTATGTCTATCGCCTGCTTGGGCCCTGGCCATACGTTGCCACCGGCCTGTACCTGCTTGAGCGTCTGTCGTTCCTCTTCCTGTCCAACGACCTGCTGTACCGGGCCTATTTCCTGTCGCTGACCGTGCTTGGCCTGCTGCTTGCCCTGTGGCTGCTGTGGCGCTCGCGGCACCTGGAAAACTCGGGCCTGCAGGGTCGCTTCGGCCGCATGGTGCATGTGACGACCTGGGTCGGCGTGGCGATCTTCGCGATCGCCGCACTGGCCAACATCATCGGCAACGTGTCGCTGGCCGAGATGCTGACCCGCGGATTGCTCGATAGCGGCTATATGGGCCTGGTGCTGTACGCAGGCGTGACTGTCCTGGTGGCCGTGCTTCGCCTGGCGATTACGGGCCGGTGGGTGTCACAGCTGCGCATCGTCCGCGACCACGCAATGCCGTTGCTGCATTCGTTCAAGCGCTTGCTTGGCCTGGCCGCGGTGATTGGCTGGATCATCTTCACCCTGGACCGGTTCCGGGCCTATCGCCCGATACGTGCAGTGGCCGACGCGATTGTTGGCCATGTCTTCCACGTCGGGGAAATTTCGATTTCGCTTGGCAGCGTACTGCTGTTCGGCCTGACCGTATGGCTCGCCTTCTGGGCCGCGCGTAGCTTGCGCTTCGTGCTCAAGGAGGAAGTGCTGACGGGCATGTCGCTGCCGCGCGGCGTCGGCAACACGATCGCGTCGCTGAGCTACTACGCGTTGCTGCTGCTGGGCTTGCTGGTCGCGCTGGCCGCAGCCGGTTTCAAGGTCGGCCAACTGACCCTGGTGCTTGGCGCACTCGGCGTCGGCATCGGCCTGGGCCTGCAGGACGTGGTGAAGAACTTCGTCTCCGGATTGATCCTGATGTTCGAGCGGCCGATCCAGCCCGGCGACGTGGTTGAAGTCACCGGCACCTCCGGCAAGGTGCGCGAAATCGGCATGCGCGCCACCACCCTGACGACATTCGAAGGCGCTGACGTGGTCGTGCCCAATGGCACGCTGCTGTCGGAAAAGTTGATCAATTGGACCTTGCGGGACATGACCCGGCGCTTGGACGTGCAGATTGGCGTCGCCTATGGCTCTGATCCGGAGCAGGTGATGGCGCTGCTGCGCGAGGCAACGATCGGCACGCCGGACGTGATGGACGTTCCGGTTCCCTCGGTGCTGTTCACGGGGTTCGGCGCCAATTCGCTGGATTTCTCGATCCGCGCATGGACCGAGGATTTCACCAATTGGCCGCAGATCCGGAGCAAGCTTCTGGTCCGCATCAACAGCGCGATCGTTGGCGCGGGCATCGAGATTCCATTCCCGCAGCGAGACCTGCATGTGCGCAGCGTGTCCGATGCCACGATCAAGGCGCTCGCCGACGAGTTGCTCCGCCAGTTCCAGGCGAGAAATGGGAAAGCTGCGGAGCGGCTGGACTGAACGACGGGTCGCGGTGCCCTGCATGCCATTCCCGGTCCGCGAAGCGACCTGTCTGGCGCGAGACGGTAAACTGACAGCCATGAACAGTGAAAATCAAACTCCGCAGAGCGATGATCCGGCACCGCTGGCGATTGACGATCACCACGTGCTGTTGTCTGTCCAGCGCTGGAAGCGTCGCGCCGCCTTGTGGCTCGGCGCCGTGGTGGTGGCGCTGGCGGCCATCGTGTTCGCCAAGGCGGCCGAGGGCTGCTACGAGCTGTTTACCCGGATGCTCGGTCACTCGCGCTATTGGCCGTTCCTGGTCACGCCGCTGGGTTTTGCCGTGCTGGCATGGCTGACCCAGGGTGCGTTGCGCAGCACGCGGGGTAGTGGCATTCCGCAGGTCATGGCAGCGTTGTCCCGGGAAAATGACCTGCCATTCCGCGAGCGATTGATCGCACTGCCGATTGCCGCAGGCAAACTGGCGTTGACGTTGATCGCCATGCTGGTTGGTGCGTCGGTGGGGCGCGAAGGCCCGACCGTGCATATCGGCGCGGCACTGATGGCCTGGATCGCCCAGCGCTTCGGCTTTCGCGATCCCGCGACTGTGTCGCGGTTTGTTCTCGCTGGCGGCGCTGCGGGCATTGCGGCGGCGTTCAACACGCCACTCGCCGGCGTGATGTTCGCGATCGAGGAACTCGCGGGCGCCTTCGAGCATCGGTTCAGCGGCGCATTGCTGACCGCGGTGATGGTTGGCGGCCTGGTGTCGCTCGGCCTGGTGGGTGATTACGCCTATTTCGGCAAAGTGTCGGTCACTTTGCCGATGCGCGAGTTCTGGCTGGCGGTGCTTGCCACCGGTGTGATCGGCGGGCTTGCGGGTGGACTGTTCGCGCGCACAGTCCTGGCGGCGGCCGGGCAATTGCCGGGATTGTTCGGCAGGATCCGCGGCTGGTCCCCGGTCGGGTTTGCGGCGCTATGCGGGCTGGCGCTGGCGGCGATCGGATTCGCCAGCCAGGACGCGGTGTATGGAACCGGCTACGCGCAGGTGCGCGAGATCATCGCGGGTGGCCAGGCGGTGACGCCCTGGTTCGGCATCGAAAAATGGATCGCCAACCTGGTGTCCTACGTGGCCGGCGTCCCGGGCGGAATCTTCTCGCCGGCGCTGGCGGTGGGCGCCGGCCTGGGCGCGAATCTGGCGGCACTGTTCCCGGCCACGCATGCCACGGCGCTCATCCTGCTGGGAATGGCGGCGTATCTATCGGGCGTCACCCAGGCGCCACTCACATCGGCGGTCATCTCGATGGAACTCACCGACAACCACGACCTGGTGATTCCGATCATCGCGGCCTGCCTGCTCGGCCGTGCGTTCTCGTCGCTGCTGTGCAAGGTGCCCATCTACCGGGCGCTGGCGATGAAATTGCTCCAGCAGCACGATGCCGACGCGGTTGCAGCCCGCGCGCCGCCCGGCTAGTCAGGGCGCAGCCATCGCGTGTCCCGTGATTTGTGTTAGAATACGCTAAAATACCATCATCTAAACTAACAGGTGGGACATGGCCTCGTCACGCGCTGCAGCCGCAACAGTTGCCCCGCCGGCACCACCCGCAGAGCGCTCCGTGTCTCCCGCCGCAATGCTTGCGCATGCGGGCGAAGCGGCCGAATTGCTGAAGGCATTGGCGCATTCGGCCCGCCTGAGCGTGTTGTGCCGGCTGATCGACGGCGAAGCCTCGGTCGGTCAGCTGCAACCGCTGGTCGGACTGAGCATGTCTGCGCTGTCGCAGCATCTGGCGGTGCTGCGCGAGATGAAACTGGTGACCACCCGCCGCGAGGCACAAACCATTTACTACGCGCTGGCCGACAGTCCGGCGCTTGGCGTGCTGGGCGCGCTGCATGACGCGTTCTGCCCAGCGCCGCCGAAATAAGCACAGGAGTTGCAATGCGTCCCCTTCGTCAGTTCCAACGTGACATGTACAGCGCCGGCCAACCCACGCCAGGCGACCTGGAGGCGTTTGCCGCGCGCGGCGTCAAGACCGTCATCAACCTGCGGGCGATGGATGAGGTGATCGGCTACGACGAGGCGGCGGAAACCGCACGCCTGGGCATGCACTACGTGCAGATCCCGATCAATGGCCCAACTGCACTGGACCATCCGACGATCAAGCGCTTCGCCAGCGCAATGGATGACGCAGGTCGCGAAGGCGCGGTATTGATCCACTGCGGCACGGGCAATCGCGTTGGTGCGGCGATCGCGCTGCAGCGTGGCTGGTTGGATGGATGCGATCCGATTGCCGCGCTCGAACTTGGCCGCGCCGCTGGATTGCAGGGGCTGGAGCCGGTTGTCGCCAGGCTGCTCCACTCACGTTGATCCGCGCGGCGCGGCTCACACGCGCGCGAATTGCTTGCCCCGGTTGCCCGCAGCGAATCCCTCGAACATTTCGTTGACCGCGTTCCAGGTCTTGAGCTGCTTCATGTTGCCGAGCCAGCGCCGGACGTTTGGAGAGTCGGCGAAGTCGCAGCCAACCAGTTCGCCCAACGTGACGATGGCGCTGCCGTAGTAATCGGCAATCGTGAGGGTATTACCTGCCAGGTAGGCATTGTCCGGGCCGATCCAATGGTCGTTGAGCACCTGCAGCCAGCGGCTTGCGCCGGCCTGGCCCCACTCGATGCAACCGGCATGTGCTTCGTCGCTGCGCCGCTTGTGATGCGGGAACAGTTGCGGATAGACCAGGTTGTAGCCGAAGTCGCGATAGAGCTGCGTGTTCAGCCAGTCCATCACCTCATTGACGCGTGCGCGCTCGCGCAGGCCTTTCGGGTAGGAGGGCAGGTCGTATTTGTCGGCCAGGTATTTCAGGATTGCCGAGCTTTCGCTCAGTCGGAAATCGTCATCCACCAGCATCGGCACCAGCATGCTCGGATTGAGCGCGGCGTAATCGGGCTGCCTGTGCGCGCCAATTGACATGTCAACGAGCACTTGTTCGCAGGGAATATTGTTCTCGGCGATGAACAGGCGGACCGGGCGCGCGCCGGTCGACACCGGATGCATGTAGAGTTTCATGGCGTTCCCTCAACGGTTGGTGGCAGTCATTACACTCTGTGGCGGCGCACTTCGCCAGCGCGATAATTCCAGAATCGCAACAATAAGTCCTGATGGTGCTGATTGATCGTGTCCATCGCAACGATCATCCTGTTGACCAAGTCCAAGGCTTTGCTTCGGGCACCCACCAAGGAGATCGCCATGAACAACCTCTATTCCCTTCTGGGCCGAATCGGCCTGTCAGCCATTTTCATCATCTCGGGACTCGGCAAGATCGCCGGCTATGCCGGTACCCAGCAGTACATGGCATCCGCTGGCGTGCCCGGCGGCCTGTTGCCGCTGGTGATCGCGCTCGAAGTCGGTGGCGGCCTGGCCATCCTGGCGGGCTTCGGCGTGCGTTGGCTCGCGCCCGCAATGGCCGCTTTCACCGTCGCCGCTGCGTTCCTGTTCCATGCCAATTTCGCCGACCAGATGCAGATGGTGAATTTCATGAAGAACATCGCCATTGCCGGTGGTTTGCTGACGCTGGCCGCGCACGGCGCGGGCGCCTGGAGCATTGACGCCCGGCGCGGCAGTCGTTCCGGGCAGGTGCTGCCGGCGGGACAGGGGGACGCATGATCACGCTGCGTCCGGCCGGCGAGCGCGGCCACGCCAACCACGGCTGGCTCGATTCCTGGCACAGCTTTTCGTTTGCCGATTATCGCGACGACCAGCACGTCCACTGGGGCCCGCTGCGGGTGATCAACGAGGATCGCGTGCAGGCAGGGCAGGGCTTCGGCACCCATGGCCATCGCGACATGGAGATCGTCAGCTATGTCATCAAAGGCGCGCTCGGGCACAAGGATTCGATGGGCAATGCCGCCAGCATCGTGCCCGGCGAAGTGCAGCGGATGAGCGCCGGCACGGGCATCACCCATTCCGAGTTCAACCATGATGCCAACGGCAGCACGCACTTCCTTCAGATCTGGATCACTCCGGCGCGGCCGGGCGGCACGCCCGGCTACGAGCAGAAGATGGTTGCGCCTGCGGAAAAGCGCGGCTGCCTGCGCCTGGTGCTCAGTCCGGATGGTGCCGATGGCTCGGTGACGGTGCGCCAGGACGCGCGGATGTTTGCAGGACTGTTCGACGGCGTCGAGTCGGCGACGCATGACTTCGCGCCTGGACGGCTGGGCTACGCGCATGTGGTACGCGGCACGGTGCGGGTCAATGGTCGCGCGCTGTCGGCCGGTGATGCGCTGCTTTTCAAGGACGAGCCACGCGTTTGGATCGATCACGGCGAGGATTCCGAGGTACTCGTTTTTGACCTGACCGCGCTGGATTAGCCCCGTTCACTTATGGAGCGGGCAGTCGCCAGTGCCGAAAGTTCATGGCGGTCGGCGCGCGGGCATGGTGAAATCCACCATCCCAGGGGATCCGCCGCCAGATGATTGAAGTCAGCAACCTCACCAAGCGCTACGGTGATTTCACCGCCGTGGACGATCTCAGTTTCATTGTGCGTCCCGGCGAAGTGATGGGCCTGGTCGGCCCCAACGGCGCCGGCAAGACCACCACGCTGCGTTGTCTGAGCGGCATCATTCCGGCCACGCTCGGTACGTCGCGGCTGTGCGGCATCGACGTGGTGGATGACCCGGTCGGCGCCAAGCGCCTACTGGCCTTCGTCCCCGATGAGCCGCGCCTGTTCGAGTACCTCACCGTGGCGCAGCACCTGGCCTTCATGGCACGCCTGTATGGCATCGGTGACTACGCGGCGCGGGCCCAGGCCATCCTCACGGAGCTGGAAATGGCCGACAAGCAGCAACTGCTGCCGGCTGAGCTGTCGCGCGGCATGAAGCAGAAGCTGGCGATCGCCTGTGGCTTGCTGCACCAGCCCAGGGTGGTGATCTTCGACGAACCGCTCACCGGCCTGGACCCGATCGGCATGCGCCGCATGAAAGCCGTGATGCGCCGGCTGGCGCGCGACGGCGCCGCGATCATCCTGAGCTCGCACCTGCTTGGCCTGGTGGAAGAAGTCTGCACGCATCTTTTGATCCTCAAGGACGGCAGGAAGATGGCCGACGGCTCGGTGGCCGACGTACGCGCGCGCTTTGCGGCGAGCGAGGATTCCAGCCTCGAAGACGTGTTCTTCCGCGCCACCGGGGAATCGGACCCGGACGACGCGAGCAACGGACAGGACAACGCGCCGCGATGAGCGAAACCGCGGTGATGCTGCGCTCGTTCGCGTACCTGCAGGGCATGACCCTGGTCAATGGCGTGCGCCAGCGCGTGCGTCGGCTGCGCCAGCCGAAGTACCTGTTCGGTGCGTTGTTCGGTGCGGCGTACATCTATTATTTCGCCTTCCGCCACCTGTTCGACTCCGCGGCGCGGCATCCGGGCGGGATGGCTGGCATCCCCGCGTCGTTCCTGCCGCTGCTGCTGGGTATCTGCGCGCTGCTGCTGATGGTCTTCGCGGTCCTGTCCTGGCTGCTGCCCGGCAGTCGCGCTGCCCTGCAATTCAGCGAGCCGGAAGTGGCGTTCCTGTTTCCCGCGCCGCTGACGCGGGTCGGATTGATCCAGTTCAGCCTGCTTCGGTCGCAACTGGGTATTTTCGCTTCAGCCTTCATCATGACCTTGTTGTTGCGTCGCGGTGCGTCGTTTGGTGGCACCGGGCCGGTGCTGCATGCGCTTGCACTGTGGCTGCTGATGGCGACAATCAAGCTGCACCTGGTCGGCGCATCGTTCGCGCGCGAACGGCTGCTGGATTTTGGCGTGCGCCCGATGCTGCGCCGCGTGGTTGGCGTGGCACTGCTGGCACTCATCGCCGCAGCCTGCTGGTGGTGGATGGGCGCGACCCTGCGCTTGCCCACCGCAGGTGACGTCGGCAGCGGGAATGCATTCGCACTGTATGCCGGCGGTATCCTGTCCACCCCGCCATTGGACTGGATGCTGGCGATCTTCAAGGTTCCGATCGCGCCCTTCCTTGCAGCCGATCGCGGTGCATTCCTGCGCGCGCTGTTGCCGGCGGTCGTGTTGCTGGCCGCCCACTATGTGTGGGTAGTGCGCTCCCACGTTTCGTTCGAAGAAGCGTCGATGGATCGTTCGCGGCAGCGCGCGGAACGGCGCCAGGCCAAGCGCGAGGGCAATTTCGGCGGCCGCCGCGGGCCGTCCAAGCCGCGTTCCGAGCCGTTTCGCCTGGCACCTGCGGGGTTCACGCCGATCGCCTTCCTCTGGAAGGGCCTGATCGCCGCGGGACCGTTCTGGCGCCTGCGCAGTTTCCTGATCGGCTGCGCGGTGGTGGTGGCGGGCGGCCTGTGGATGGGCGCCGATCCCGCGCGTCGCACCGCGCTGCAAATCGTCGGCAGCCTGGGCGGCATGCTCTGCGTGTATGTGTTCCTGGCCGGACCGATGTTCCTGCAGCGCAGCATGCGCCGCACCATCGAATCGCTCGATGTGCTCAAGGCCACCCCGGTGCGCGGCTGGCAGATCGCGATGGGTGAAGTGCTCACGCCGCTGGCGATGATGAGCTTTGCGCAATGGCTGGGCTTGCTGCTGCTGCTGATGGCCTTTGTTCCAACGGCCCAGGAGGGCATCGCGTCCGCGCCGAACATGCTCGGCGCCGCTGCCGGTTTTGCGGTTCTGGTGCTGCCCCTGGGTGGGTTGATGCTGTGCGTGCCATTCACCGGCATGGTGCTGTTTCCCGCATGGGCTGCCACCTCTGGCGGGCGTGAAGCGGGCATCGAAGTGATGGGCCAGCGATTAATCTTCTTCGGCGCGTATTTGATTGTCCTGTTGCTGGCGATGCTGCCGGCGGCGTTGCTCGGTGGCCTTGTCTTTCTTCTCGTGCGATGGCTTGCCGTGATGCCGGTGGCACTGGCGCTGGGGGGCTGGGCCGCGGCCGCAGTGCTGGCGGTCGAGTTCGGCGCGGCCGTGTGGTGGCTGGGCGGACGCATCGATCGCATCGATGTCGCGCAGGAACTGCGCTGAGAGAGCTGGCGGCGCGCTGCGGCGATTGCGCCGGCCCGGGTCTACCGGTGGCGGCGCGTTATGCGTACCCTGAGCCGGGCCCTGAACGGCCGCTGCTGGATCGGCGTCGGCATGGGCGCCACCCACTCCATGGGAGAAGCACGATGAGGATTGCTGTCCTGGCCGCGGCCGCGCTGCTTCTGTGCGCCTGCAAACCCCAGCCGGCCGCCGAAACGACAGCGCCCACTGCCGCCACGCCAGCCAATGCCGACCCGGCCCCGCCGAAAGTGGTCCCGCAGCCGGCCCTGGACTGCAGGGCAACGACCGATGCATTCGAGGCCTTTACCTGCTCCGACCCGGCGCTTGTCGCGCTGCAGAAGATGGTGGCCTCGGAATACGCCAAGGCGCAGGCTGCGCCGGTGGCGGATGTTGCGATGCTCGCCACCACCCAGGACGACTGGCGCCAAACCCGCAACGATTGCAATACTGCCGCGGACCGTCGCCGCTGTTCCGAGGACGCCTACAAGTCGCGCCTGGTGCAATTGAAGATCGACAGCGGCGAAGTCGTCATGCCACCGCCGGTGGACTTCGCCTGCGATGACAACAGCAAGCCGTTCACCGCGGTGTTCTTGAATGAACTGGATCCCAAGGCTGCGGTTTTGACCTGGGGCGACGATCAGGTCATCGCGTTCCCGGTGATGTCGGGGAGCGGTGCCAGGTACGGCACCCGGGGCGTAGATTTCTGGGAACACCAAGGCGAGGTTGCGGTGGATTTCCGCGGCCACAAGATGACCTGCAAGCCGACTGCACCGCGCGCGGACGACTGAGCGATCCTGCGCGGCAACAGGTCTGCCGCCAAGCCAGTCGACTGCCGGGAAGTTGCCGTGTCCTGGCGGGTGCCCAATCGAAGTCTACTTCCCGGCTTGGGCGGCCTGTGCGCTCTCGACCGCGGCGACCGTGCGCTTGCGCAGCCGCAGCAGGTTGCGCACCTTGAGCAACAACTCGGCGGTATCCACCGGCTTGGTCATGTAATCCTCGGCACCGCTGTCCAGGCCGACCACGCGCGCGCCGCGCCCGACCTGCGCCGACACCATGATGATCGGGATGCTGGCCGTCCCCGGGTCCGACTTGATCATCGTCGCCACTGCGTACCCATCCAGGTCCGGCATGCTGACGTCGAGCAGGATCAAGTCCGGCGGGTCGGCGAGTACCGAGGCGATCGCCTGCTTGCCGCTGTTCACGCTGGTGGACGCGTAGCCCTCACCCTCGAGCACCAGCTCAAGCATGGCGCAGATGTCCTCTTGATCATCCACGATGAGGATGCGTGCGTTGCGCGTTTGCATTGGCTGTTTCCTGATGATTTCTGCCCAGACTATCTGCCCGCAATCGCGACTTGGCAAGGCAATCGGCGTCTGCACAGGAGTCGCGTGCAGCGCGCGTTAAGGCTTTTTTCGTGCGACATGCGGTAAGGCGCGCCGCGATCCTGCACCAGCGCAGGTTCAGCAAGCGAACAGCTGCGCCGGCCTACGATTCCCCTCCCAGTGGCTGCTGCCCAGCCCGGATACCAGGATGTGCCATGGCCTCGATCAGCGAAAGTTTGTTGTCGCAGCTGGGCGGTGCTCCGCTGCAGCGGATCAGCCAGCAACTTGGCATTGACTCCGGTGCGGCGGCAACTGCAATCGCCGCGGCCTTGCCGCTGCTCGTCGGCACGCTCGGGCGAAACGCCAGCCAGCCGGCCGGTGCCGAGTCTCTGTTCGGCGCATTGCGCAAAGACCATGCCGGCATGGATATGGGCAGCGTCCTGGATAGCGTGCTGGGCGGCGGTGGGCAAGGTTCGCAGATCCTCGGCCACATCTTCGGACAGCGACAGGACGTTGCGGCACAAGGCCTGGGTAGCGCTGCTGGCTTGCCGCCGGACAAGGCGCACGTGCTGCTGCGCTGGCTCGCGCCGATCGTCATGGCATACATCGCCAAGCAACTGTTCGAGCAACGCCGGGGACATTCCGCGGGCGCCGGCGGCCACGGCAGCATCGTTGCGGCAGACGCGCAGGCGGCAGAGCCATCGCCAAGCTCGCTGGGCGAGACGCTTGGCCGCGAGACGCAGCAAATCCAGCAACACGGTGGCCTGGGTGGCGGCTTGCTGGGCGCCGTGCTGGATCGCAACCACGATGGCAAGCTGGATCTCTCCGATCTCGCCGGCCTGGCGGGCACGCTCGGCGGCCTCGGCAGCGGCGCCGCCGGCGGCGGACGGATCTGAGCCTAACGGCCCAGGAAGTGACGGATCACCGGTTTCGCGCCGGGCACCAGCAAGTGCCGGACCCGCGCCTGTAGCCGGGCTTCCTCGCCGGTGACGCGATCATGGTGGCGCAGGTGTTCCAGCCACGAGGCGGCGAAGAAATATTCCAGATGGCGATTCGGCGTGGCGGTATCTTCCATGATGCCCCATTCGATCGCGCCATCACGCTTTCGGCTGGCACCGAGTTCCTGCATCAGCGCATGGAATTGGGCGAGATGCTCGGGCAGCACGTCGTATTCCACCGTTACCATCACCGGGCCGCGGTCGCCTTCGACTTCGGCGGCAAGGATCGGCTCGGGCCAGTGCGCGGACGGCATCACATCGAGCGTTTCAGCCCGGCCCAGGTGCCAGCGCCTGGAGATCACCGCGAACACTACGCCGACCACGCCCGACAGGAGCATTGCCGTGCGCATGGATGCGTGCTGCGCGACCGCACCCCAGGCCAGGCTGCCAAGCGCCATCGCCAGTGACAGCACCATGATGTACAGCGCCAGTCCGCGTGCCCGCACCCAGGGCGGTAACGCGGTCTGTGCGGCCATCTGGAACGAGCTGAGCACGGTGATCCAGGCAAAACCATTCACCAGCATGACCGCGTACAGCAGCGGCACCGAATCGACCACGCCAGCCAAGGCGGTACAGGCGGCATTGCCGAGTGCGCCGAGCAGGATCATCCGGTCCAGGTCCATGCGTGTGCGGACTTTCGGCATCAACACCGCGCCGATCACCGCGCCGACGCCAATGCACATCAGCATGATCCCGTACACGCCCGCAGTCTGCCGCAGCGTGGTGCGCACCAGGATCGGCAGCAGGGCCGAAATCGCGCTGCCGGGCAGGAAGAACAGGAACGAGCGTGACAACACCGCCTGGAACACCGGTGCGTGCAGGGCGTAGCGCAGGCCTGCGCGCACGGCGCCGGCAAAACGTTCGGGCGGCAGCAGGTCGTTGCGCGGCGCAGGCTTCCAGCGCCACCAGACCAAGGCGATGCCGACGAAGCTGAGCGCATTGATGATGAAGCAGGCCGCGATGCTGTAGCGCGCCACGATCACGCCACCCAGGGCCGGGCCGATCGAGCGCGCGATGTTCATGCTCACCGAACCGAGCGCCGCCGCTGGCCCGAGCAGTGAGCGGGGTACCAGCTCGGGTGTTGCCGCTGCTTGCGCGGGCCGGCCCATCGCGGCGCCGATGCCCAATGCAAAGGTCAGGGCGAGCAGGCTGGTGGCATCAAGCTTCTGTGTTGCGGCCATCAGCGCCAGGCCAGTCGCCGCCGCAATCATCCATAACTGCGTCAGGATCAGGTACCGCCTGCGGTCGACGATGTCGGCGAGCGCACCGGCACTGAGCGACAGCAGAACCACCGGCAACGTGGTCGCCGATTGCACCGCGGCCACCATCAGTGGCGTGCCCATGCCTGCCATCAGCCAGCCGGCAGCAACGTCATTGACCCAGGTACCGATGTTGCCGACCAGCACCGCCAGCCACATTGCACGAAAATCAGGATAGTGCAGCGGCGCCCACGCGCCGATCGTGGGCAAGTCCGTTGCCCGTTCGGGCGACTGGGAGGGGGCGGGCTGGTCCATCGCCGGCCATTATCATCGGACGGAACAGTCGATGCGAATGCGAATTGGCTGGGGCCTGGGAATGAACCGATCCCAAACGCGGGTCCGTTATGTGGGCAAGCGCACGGAGCGCACTACGCGGCTGGCTTACCTTGCGTCCAGATCAAGGGATTGATCGACGTTATCCGGCCCTCCCGGTAACGATGGTTGGCAAGGATGCCGATCGTGGTTGGCAAGGAAGTCGACCCCACGCCGCCTGCTCGCCCCGGGCGGCGTTCGTTTTTTTGGCCGCTGGGAATTTGCTACGGTCCGCCGACTCTGCGCTGTAGGCGCGCTGCCTAGAGGCTGAAGTCGAAGTCGTAGTAGTGGGCGCCAGCCTCAATCCGGATGGCGAGCGTGCCGCGCAACCCGGCCAACTCGCCGCTGCCCGAATCCGGCACTACCTGGATCAACAGGCTTGGCGTGCCGCGATCCATCACGCCGCTGTGCTGCAGGCTGAAACCACCGGCGCGACCATCGAGCGTGCCTTCGAACCGGTCCAGCGCGACATAGCCCGCCGAGCCCGGAGTCGCGGTTCGGGTGGCCAGCATCTGGCCTCGGGCGATGCCCGACAGTGGGCCTTCGAATCGCTTGAACAGTGCCATCCGCCCGATCACCGGGTCGCCGACGCTTTCGTCAGCGGCCTGCGGAGTGATGGTGACCGAAAATGTTCCGCAGACGCGTCGCGGCGTGGCCGGCGCGTCGTCTTCTGGTTGGGTTGTCATCTAGAGATTGTGCCCCGGTTCCCAGGACTTGCGCGGGCGGCGATCCTTGCCGGAGCGACGGTCCTTGGTCATCCGGAACTCAACCCGGCGGTCTGCCATCATCCGGCGGTCACGCCCGTTGCGCGTATCCACCTGGAACTGCGACTTCGTCGATGTCGGATCGGACACGGCGGCGGGTGTGGCTGGACCGCCGTCCAGCGGTTCCAGCGCGAGCGATTCAAACGGGATATCGAAGGGGTTGCTGCCACCCATGGGAGCCTCCTTTGTCGCACTGGTTCCTGCGCAGGCAGGCGAGTATCGCGGAAAACGCCCGAGCCCCATGCCCTGCGTCGATGCGCGTGGGGACCCCAGTTTATGCCCGGTTTGGCTTGCGAAGGCGACACTGGCTAAATGAAATGGACGATTTGCACGCTTGCTGCCGGCTGCCTGCTGCTTGCAGGGCCCGCCTCGGCGCTTCCCGGGTTCCGGGCGCTTTCGGCGGATTCGCTTGAACAGCACAGCTACGAACAGGGCCGAAACCTTGCGCTCGACCTGATCCGACGCGCGCGGCCGACCTTGTCGCGGCGCGATGCCCGGCTCGCCGATGCCGCCGTGCCGCGACTGGGGCGCGCCCGGTTCCTGGCATCGAGCGATCGCGCAAGCTGGACCACCTGCGCGAGTGGCAGCTACAGCCTGTTCGTGACCGCACGCGAGCCAGGCCGGATTTTCGTCTGCGATGACGTCCGGCCGCACGCCCAGGCTGGCGGTGCAGATGCCGTGGCCATCCTTGCGCAGGGTTTCGTGCACGAGTCGGCGCATCTGGCCGGAGAGCGCGATGAATGTGCGGCCACGCGCTTCGAGTTGGCAGTGATGGATCGTACGATCGGCCGCCGCTCGGCGGGCAGCAGGATCCGCTACGGCGCGCAGTGCGGCCGATCGTGAGATTGCCGATCGTGAGATTTCGGATCGCGAGATTGCGGATCGTGAGCTTGCGGATCGTGAGATTGCATTGATGCGTCCTGCGTCCTGCGGCCGTCGGTTGTGAGCCGCCGAGCCGTCGAGCCGCCCTGTGTTCAGCCGCCGAAGCTCATGCTGGCTGCTTCGCCTGGTGATGAATCCATGCCCGATTTTGCACTACGGATTGCCCACGTTGACGACGACGATGACCTGCGCACGCTGGTGCGCGTTTTGCTCGAAGCAACTGCCGGTTGCGCGGTCGCATCGTTTGCATCAGGGCTCGAAGCACTCGACAGGATTCCCGCATTTGCTCCGGATGTCATCCTCATGGACGTGCTGATGCCCGGAATGGATGGACTGGAAACGGTACGCGCACTGCGCTCACGGATGTCGCTGGATAATGTGTCGGTGGTGTTCGCGACTGGCATTGACGACGAAGTGCTTTTGCAACCGCTGCGGGCGGAATCGGATGCGATCATTCGTAAACCACTCGATGCGCTGGCGCTTGCCAGGCAAATGACGCAACTCAGGCATCGCCCTGATGCCTGATCCAGGCTGCCCGGACCAGGGGCAGCTGCATGCGCAATTCATGCTGCGCGCGCGCGCCGATGTCGGAACGATCAGTCGGCTTGCTGGCGACCTGCGGCCGGGAATGGATCGTGTGGCCGATCCCTCGCTCGCACGCATATCCATGCTCCTGCACCGCCTCGCCGGCACCGCGGGCAGCTTCGGTTTTCAGGGGCTGGGACTGGGCGCACGGCGGTTGGACACCTTGTGCCGGATGCTGCAGCAAGCCGACGATACCGCGGCGCCCGATCGCTTGCAGGCTCTTTTAGAAGGACTGCGCGAATTTCCGGACGAGCTTGACGTTTGGCCCGAATCGCGACGTCCCGCGCCATCTCTGCGCGACGGGGAGCCATCGCTGCCCGACGTGCAGCCATCGTTGCTGCATCGGGACAAGGGTGAGCCTGATCCCGGGGCGGACCTGCAGTCGCCCGAATCGCCACTGGTCGCCTTGCTTGCCCAGTCATCCGAGTTCCGCACGCGACTACGCCGTTCGCTCGAGGGATTCGGTTATCGCGTAGCGGAGTTCGACCATGTGGCCGCGCTGGAATTGCGGGCCGTCGAACCTGGCATTGCTGCGATCGTTGCGCAGTTGCCGGCGCAGGCGCTGGAGCGATCCACGCTCCAGCGCCTGCGTGCAGACGATCCCGATCCGCCACCACTGGTTCTGGTTGGTCCGCTTGCCACGTTCGACGGTGCCCTGTCGGCCGTCCGCGGCGGCGCCGACGGCTATTGCACGGAGCCGGTGGACTTGCCGCGGCTGGAGGCGCGCCTGCACTACCTGATCGAGCAACGCAGCCGCGATGGCCTGCGCGTGCTGCTGGTGGATGACGACCGCGACCTGCTTGCCGCCTGCCGCGGCATCCTGGAAGAGGCGAACATGGAAGTGGAAACCGTGGACGATCCGATCGCGGCGCTGGCGGCGCTGGCGGACTTCCGCCCGGAAGTCGTGGTCATGGATATCCGCATGCCGCAATGCACCGGTCCGGAGTTGGCCCAGATCATCCGGCTCGACGATGAGTGGCTGCAGGTGCCAATCGTCTACATGTCAACGCACAGCGACGGCAGCGACCAGATGCTGGCCACCGGCAAGGCGGGCGAGGGCTTCCTGGCCAAGCCGATCGATGCCCGCAAATTGATCGCCACGGTGACTGCCAATGGCCGCCACGCGCGACAAATGGTCGAGATGGCATCGCGGGATACGCTCACCGGCCTGCTCAAGCACAGCTTCATCAAGGAGCACCTGGGTGCCGAGCTCGAACGCGCGCGCCGAGTGCAGGCGCCGACCTGTGTGGTGATGATCGATATCGACCACTTCAAGGCCGTCAACGACAGGCACGGGCATCCGGCCGGTGACCTGGTGATCCGCACGCTGGCTGCACTGCTCCGCCAGCGCCTGCGCGTCGCCGATGGCATCGGGCGGATCGGAGGCGAGGAATTCCTTGCCGTGCTGTCCGATTGCGGGGTGGTCGCAGCAAAACGGCTCATGGACGACTTGCGACGACATTTTGCCGACGTGGAGTTCCCGGGGCAGGGCATGGCCTTCAAGGTCAGTTTCAGCGCCGGCCTGGCCGAATCACCGACCAGCACCCATGATTGCGCCGAACTGCTGGCGGCCGCCGACAAGGCCTTGTATCGCGCCAAGAACCAGGGTCGCAACCGGGTGCTGGTCAGTCGCCCCTAGGGTTCCTGCCCGGGGATGATGTGCAGGTGCGCTGCACGATTCGCGTCGAAAAATCCTTTTCCGCCTGTGCTGCAAAAACTTGCGTCGGTGGTCGCGCCGGGGGATAACGGCTGCTTGCACAGGAGCACGCCCATGCCAACGAATCGCTGTCCGCGACATGCATTTCTCGCGGCGATGGTGCTGCTCACATCGCTCGCATTGCCTGCAATGCAGGCAAGATCCGCGCCGCTTCAGCACGTTGACGGGCTTGGCAGCGTCGATTTCCCGGTCACTTCGTCGTCCGCGCCAGCACGCGCCGCGTTCGCGCGCGGCATGCTGCTGATGCACGTGTTCGAGTACGAGGACGCCACGCTCGCTTTCCAGCAGGCGCAGGCGCTCGACTCTGGCCTGGTGATGGCGTACTGGGGCGAAGCCATGTGCGCCACCCATCCGGTCTGGAGCCAGCAGGACATGGCGCGCGGCCGCGCCGCACTGGCCAAGCTCGGCCCAACGCCTGCGCAGCGTGCCGCGAAGGCCCGGACGCCGCGCGAGCGCGAGTACCTGCAGGTCGCCGAGTTGCTCTATGGCGAAGGCGCCAAGCTGGCGCGTGATCAACAGGTCGAGCAGGCATTCGCACGGATTGTCGAGGCCAATCCGGGCGATGACGAAGCCAAGCTGTTCCACGCACTGTGGTTGCTCGGGCTCGGCCAGGGCCAGCGGCAGCTGCCGCAGTTCCTGCAGGCCGCGGAGATCGCGCGCGGCGTGTATCGGCGCAACCCGGACCATCCGGGCGCAGCGCACTACTGGATCCACGGAATGGATGATCCCGAGCATGCAGCCGGCGCGCTGGAGGCAGCAGGCGCGCTGTCGAAGATCGCGCCCGATGCTGGCCATGCCCAGCACATGACGGCGCATATCTTCATGGCCCTGGGTCGATGGGACGACGTCGTGGCGGCAAACGTCAACGCCGAGCGCGTGGTGCGCAAGCAGCTGGCGGCAAGGGGCTTGCCCGACTACGGCTGTGGCCATTATTCGGAGTGGTTGGAATATGCCTATTTCCAGCAGGGACGCGAGCGCGATGGCATGCGCATCCTCGACGATTGCATGAGCACGGCGCCAAAAGCGATCGCCTGGTCCCAGGCCCACCCCGACAAAGCCATGGGAAGCGCACGCACGCCGGCGCAGCTGAAAGCGCGCCTGGACGGTTCGTCGCTGATCATGCGTGGCACGGCGATGTTTGAATCGGTCGGCAATCGGTCGCGAGCCGCGGCGAACCCGGTCGACCTGTCGGATGTCGGCATGCAGCGCGGGTGGGCCGCATTTGCCCGCGGAATGCAGCGCATCGCCGATGGCGACACTGCCCAGGCCGAGCGCCACGCGGCCGCATTGGGGCTGGTCCTGCGCGATGCAGTGACCGCGAACGACGCAGAACCGGCTATGCGCAGCTATCTGGCGGTAATGCGCGACATGCTCGGCGGCGCCATCGCCCACGCGCGCGGCGACAAGGTCGGCGCACGCCGCCTGCTCGAGGCCGCCGATACAGCCGCCGATGCGATTCCCTTCGATTTCGGGCCGCCGGTGACCTTCAAGCCCTCGCACGAACTGCATGGCGATATCCTGCTCGCCGACGGCGATGCGGCAGGGGCGGCGGCGCAGTACGCACTGGCACTGAAGACCGCGCCGCAGCGGCGCCTGGCGCTGCAGGGCCGTGCCCGTGCCCTGCAGGCGCTGGGCGACCCGGGCGCACCCGCGGCGTGGGCGCAGTTGGCCCAGGTGCTTGCAGGTGCCGATGCTGGCCTGCCTGACGCATTGGAGGCGCGCAACAAGGCTGGCAAGCGCTGATCGGGCGGCGCCCAAGCAAACGAAGTGGGGCGGACAAAAAAAAGCGCCGCCTGGGCGAGCAGGCGGCGCGGCCGTTGGCTTCCCTGCCAACTCACTTTCCTCTGGAGGGAAGTGCGATCTTCTTGATCTGCAGATAGGCTACCGACGCGTCCCGGTTACCTCCGTTCGCTAGCGCACAGACAATCGCGCGGTTGCACGGGGGTTCATGCAACTGACCCGCAATAGACGTCGCAGTGATGCCATCGGCTCCTCCCGCGGATCGGCTTCAGCGGCAGTTGCTTCGGATGAAACTGCACTTGTCTGGCACGCGCCGAATCTTGCCACGGTGTGCCCGGGCAGGGGCCCGGATGGCCGATGCGGGTGTGATCCGACGGCTTGGCCAAACTCGAAATCGCGCCGGCCGTGTCCGGCCCCGTACACCAGTTGCGTTACGCGCGGGGAGGGTAATATTTCGCCATCCGCGAAAAAAACCTGCGCTTTTGCGGCGAAAACACTTGGCGCGAGGCGTTTCTTGGCCTACATTTCTCCTGCCTAGGGGAATTCCAGGTAAACCTTTCCACTCACCCACGAACACCGGGACCTTTCCATATGAAGAACAGCAAGAAGCCTGCGCCGAAGAAGCCGGCTGTCAAAGCCGCCGCCAAGCCTGCCGCCAAGCCCGCCGCTGCCAAGCCGATCAAGGAAGCGCTGAGCAAGTCGGGCCTGGTCGCCCACCTGGCGGAAACCAGCGGCGTAATCGCGCGCGACGTTCGCGCAGTGATGGCCGCGCTGGAAAGCGCAGTCGCCAACTCGGTTCACAAGAAGGGCGCTGGCGCCTTTACTTTGCCGGGTCTGCTGAAGATCACCGCCGTCAGTGTGCCGGCCAAGGCCAAGCGCAAGGGCATCAATCCCTTCACCAAGGAAGAGCAGTGGTTCGCCGCCAAGCCCGCCTCGGTCAAGGTCAAGGTGCGCCCGCTGAAGAAGTTGAAGGACGCTGCTGCCTGAGTGAGTTCCGCGCCCCGCGCGGATGCTGCATTCATCATGTGAGTCGTGAAAAGATCGACTCGCGAGACCAGGCGTTTGGTAAACCTGTTGAAAATTGGGCCGTCCACTCCACCCGGGGGGGCGGCCCATTTTCTTGCGCCCAACTGACTTGGTGGTTAATCGGCAGGAAGCGGCTGACTTGTCCCGGTTCCCACATTGGGAGACACTGCAGGCCAGATGCCCGCCTTGCGCACCCTGTTAATTCTGCTGCTCTGCCTGTCCGTCCCCAGTGCCGGTTGGGCTTCGGTCGCAAGCGGCCTGGAGCCCGCGCAGTCCACTGTCGAGAGTGCGGGTGGCTTGCCGCACCATGACCACGCGGCGACGCATCACCACGCCGGGCAGTCCTCCAATTCCGGGCATCATCATCCGGCCTTGGGGGCCGGATCAAGGTGCGACCGGAAAAATTGTCAGCATCGGTGTGCGTGCGGATGCGGCATGGGTACCTGCGCCACTGCGTTTGCTCCGCTCACCAACCGGATGCCTGCCATTTTGCTGCTCCTTGCCACGAACGACATTCCCGCGTCGTCTCGCTGGTTTGCAGTCGCGGCCCCCGGCAGTTCCGACCTGCGACCGCCCATCTCCTGACCTGAGTCCGAGTTCTTCGCCCCGGCGATGGGGCGCACGCCGCGTAAGCGGTATCGGCCTTCAGTGTTTGGAGTCATGGATGTCAATCGAGAATAGGGCTTGCGGCCCCGGCGTTCGCCGGGCCGGGCTTGGCACCGACATTTCGGAATTCGGAAACCCGGGCGCACCGCGCCGCGCCGGCACGTGGTCATGCCTGGTTGTCGTCGCGCTGTGCGTTGCGTCATGGGGCCGTCCCGCCACTGCTGTGGCTCTCGCCTCGGAGACGCCGCCAGCGACGGGCTTGCCCCAATTGATCGCGTCAGCGCTGCGCAATAACAAAGACCTGCAGGCAGCCACGTACGCGATCCAGATCGCGCGAGCCCGGCTCGTGCAAGCGGGACTTCGGCCCAATCCACGCCTGGAATTGTCTGCGCAAAGTGACTTCCTGTTCGGCAACGAAGGGCAATATGCCAGTTCTGTCGGCGTCAGCCAGGAGTTCCCGGTGGCGGGGCGCCTGGCGCGACAGAAGGACCTCGCGCGGGTCGATATCGCACTGGCCGAAGCGGAGGTGGCAAACGCGCAGCGCCTGCTTGCCGACGACGTCGCGGGCAGGTACTACCGCCTCGCCGTGGGCCTGCAACGGGTGGCTGGCCTGGAAGGCTTGATCGCGGCGGAAGAAGGTTTGGCCAAGACCACGCGCGCCCGGTTCCACGCCGCGGAAGTTTCGGAGATGGACGTCAACACCGTGCAACTCGACATCCAGCGACTGCTGCTGGAGCGATCGCTTTCGCAAAGCGAACAGCAGGCACTGCTGGCGTCACTCAATGCACTGCTCGGCAGGTCGCCGGACACGCCGCTGCTGGTTGCGCCCGGCCTGGCGACGAGTGAATCCTTGCCCGCCCTGGGGCAGGTTCAGCGCAACGCCTTGCGCCAGCGCCCAGACCTTGCCGGTGCAATGCTCGCAGTTGACCGCGCGGCAGCCGAACGCGCCTTGGCCCAATCCACGCGATGGCAGGACTGGACTGTCGGCGTGTCCCTGGCGCAGGACAGGCAGGTGATCTCGGGCTTGCCACCACAGGGAACCGATCGCGCGATCGGCCTGACGCTGTCCATTCCATTGCCATTGATCAACAAGAACCAGGGCCTGATTGCCGAAGCGCAAGCCAACCGGGACCAGGCGTCAGCCCGGCTCGAAGCGTTGGTCTTGAACGTCAGCAGCGAAGTCGCCGGGGCACATGCCGAAGCCGCCCGCCTGCAGTTGGCCCTGGGGCAGTTCAAGAAAAACCTGCTCCCGATTGGCGAGCGCAACGTGTTCCTGGCGCGACAGGGCTACAGCATGGGACTGATCCCGGTAACCGAGGTAATGCAGGCGCAACGTCAATTGGCCGAGGCCGACAAGTCCTACCTGACCGCGCTTGACCAGTACCTGCAGGCGCTGGTGCGACTGCATGCGGCCGCGGGCGACTACCTGGCCGCACCGGCAAACTCCACACCGTCATTGAAGGATTGATCGAATGGATCGCGTAACCGGATTTTTTCCAAATCGCGCGGCGGTGATTGCTGGATGCATGGCTGTCTCGCTGGCTGCGGCAGGGATTGTTGGCGTACCGACCGCCTTCGCGCACGGCGAGCAGATCGCCATCGGTGGCGGGGCCAAGGGCCCGGTGAAATTGACCACTGCCCAGCAAGCTGCCCTCGGCCTCAAGCTTGCCGCTGCCGGCTTCCGGCCGCTCTCGGAAGTGCTGCATCTCAATGGCGAAGTCCGCCCGGTGGCAGGGCGCCAGGCGGAGGTCAACACGCGCATCAGTGGCCAGGTGACCCAGGTCTACGCGCAAGTCGGGCAGGTCGTCCGTGCTGGCCAGAAGCTTGCCCGCGTGCAAGCGCGCCTGGTGGGCGATCCGCCGCCAAGTGTGGATGTGCTTGCGCCGATGTCCGGGGTGATCGACGAGGCGACCGCGACGATCGGCCAGACAGTCGAACCGGCGACCACACTTTTCCACATCCGCGACGGATCGCAGGTCAACATCGTGGCGCGCGTTTACGAGGAGGATCTGGGCAAGATAGCTATCGGCCAGGTTGCGAACGTGCGGCTGTTGGCCTACGCCGACAAGCGCTTCACCGGAAAGATCGTGCTTGTCGGGCCAAGCCTGGATCCGCAAAGCAGGACCGTGGAGGTCTGGGTCAAGCTGGCCAATGACGAGGGCCTGCTCAAGCCGAACCTGTTCGCCCGCGTGGGCGTCGTCTTGCGCCAGGCAGATGCCGCGCTGACCGTGCCGACGGCAGCAATCATCGAGGCCAACGGCGAAAAATTCGTCTTCGTGCGCCAGAAGGGATCGTTCGCACGCATCGATATCAAGACTGGAACCGGCGATGACACCTATACCGAGGTGACCGATGGATTGGTTCCCGGCGATGAGGTCGTCACCCAGGGTAACCGACAGGTCTATACGGTCTGGCTGACAGGCGGCGCGCCCCAGAAAGGCGAGGAGGACTGACCGTGTTCAATCAACTCATCGCCTGGGCGTTGCGTAACCGGCTGATCGTGCTGGCCCTGACCTTGATCCTGTTCGTCGCCGGCGCCTTCACCCTGCAGCGGATGCCGGTCGACGTGTTCCCGGAATTCGCACCGCCCCAGGTGGTGATCCAGACCGAAGCGGCTGGCATGGCGCCGCAGGACGTCGAATCGCTGGTCACCTATCCGCTGGAAAGTGCGATCAACGGCTCGCCTGGCGTGACCTCCGTGCGGTCCAAGACCTCGGTCGGGCTGTCGACGATCGTGGTGGTTTTCGAGTCCGATACCGACATCTATCTCGACCGCCAACTGGTCAACGAGCGGATCCAGAATGTGCTTGGCAAGTTGCCGAGCACGGCAAGCCCGCCGGTGATGCTGCCGGTCACCTCGGCCGTCGGCTGGCTGGTGAAGTACGCGCTGGTGAGCAAGACCCTGACGCCGCAGGAGCTGCGCACGTATTCGGACTGGGAGATCGGTCCGCGGCTGCTGTCGCTGGGCGGCATTGCCTCGGTGGTGTCGATCGGCGGCGAGGTCAAGCAGTACCAGGTGAACATGGACCCGATGCGGATGCAGGCGTACCGGATCAGCATCGAGGAAGTGCGCACAGCGTTGGAGAAGGCAAACACCAACGTGCCGGGTGCGTTCGTGCAGGGGCCCGGGCAGGAGCTGACCGTCAGCGGCGTGGGCCGGATCACCTCGCTCGAGGACATCAGGGACACGGTGATCACCTTGCGCAACGGCGTGCCGATCACCATCGCCAATATCGCCCAGGTGGGTTTCGGCGCCGAGATCAAGCGCGGCGACGCCGCCTTCGGCCGCGACGATGCCGTGATCGGAACCATCTCCAAGGCCTATGGTGCCGACACGCTGACCACGACCCGCAAAGTGGAAGCAGCGCTGGCCGACATCCGCAAGCATTTGCCGGCCGGCGTGATCATGGACACCCAGGTGTTCCGGCAGGCCAACTTCATCGAGGCCGCAGTGCACAACCTCGAGGTGGCGCTGCTGGAAGGCGCGCTGATCGTGATCGCGGTGCTGTTCCTGTTCCTGATGAACTGGCGCGCCTCCTTCATCACCTTCCTGTCGATGCCGGTGTCCTTCGTTGGCGGACTGCTGGTGATGCATGCGCTCGGGGTCGGGATCAATTCCATGACCCTCGGTGGCCTGGCCATCGCCATCGGCGAGGTGGTGGACAACGGCATCATCACCGTGGAAAACGTGGTCCACCGGCTGCGCATCAATCGCGCCCTGGCCACGCCCCGGGCCACGCTGCCGGTGGTGTTCGATGCGGTGCGCGAAATCACCAACTCCGTGGTCTATGCCACCCTGATCATCATCCTGATCTTCGTCCCGATCTTCTTCCTCCAGGACCTCGCCGGTCGAATCTTCAGCCCGCTGGGCGTGGCCTATATCGCCTCGGTCAGCGCTTCGCTGGTGGTGGCGGTGACGATGGTTCCGGCGCTGTGTTATCTGCTGCTCGCGCGGCGCGATGAGAAAGCCGCGGATGTAGGCGTCGTGCTGCAATGGTCGGACGATGACGCCACAGCGGCGGAGCCTGCGCCGGAAGGAGGGCCGGCGGCGCATGGCGGCGGTCACGATCAGGAAACCGCGTTCGTGCGCTGGATCAAGGCGCGCTTCACCCGCATCCTGCAGTTCGCGCTGCGCAGCTTTGGCCTGGTAACTGGCCTGTCGGCGCTGGCACTGGTTGGCGCGCTTGCCTTGCTGCCGTTCTTCGGCTTCAGCTTCCTGCCCGAGTTCAAGGAAGGCAATTTCATCGTCGCAATGACTACCTTGCCCGGCACCTCGCTGGACGAATCAATGCGGCTCGGGCGACGGGTGCGCGAGGCGTTGCTGAAGTATCCGCAGGTGGTGTCGATCAACCAGCGCGCTGGCCGCTCCGATCTGGACGAAGACGCGCAGCCGCCAAACTTCAGCGAGTTCGATGTGCGCCTGGATTTCGACAAGGACAAGGCCATGCCCGCGGACGAACTGCTGGCGCGGATCCGCGCGGATCTTGCCGGGTTCCCGGGCGTGGTGTTCAACGTTGGCCAGTTCATCGCCCATCGCATGGACGAAGTGCAGTCCGGCGTTCGCTCGCAGGTGGCAGTCAAGATTTATGGCGAGAACCTGCAGACCCTGTATGCGCTCGGACTGCAGGCCCAGGGCATCGTGCGCGACGTGCCCGGGGCGGTGGACGTCAACCTCGAACAGCAGATCAGCGTGCCGCAGGTGACCATCGACATCGACCGCGACCGCGCCGCACGCTACGGCATCAATGTGGGCGAGGTGGCGGACGACATCCACACAGCCTTGAACGGCGAACGGGTATCGAGCGTGCTCGAGGGTAGCCGTAATTTCGACCTGAGCCTGCGCCTGCAGGGCGACGCGCGCGACACCGTGGACGCGATCCGCGACATCTTCGTCGACGCCCCCGCGCTTGGGCCTCCGGCCGGAACCAAGGTCCCGCTCCGCGAGGTGGCCGACATCCGGGTGGACGACGAGCCGTACTCGATCAGTCGCGAGAATGTCCATCGCGTGATCGTGCTCGGCTACAACGTGCAGGGCCGTGACCTGGGCTCGGTGATCGGCGACACGCAGCAGCGGATTGCCGCGAAACTCAAATTGCCCGAGGGCTACTACATCGAGTACGGCGGCCAGTTCGAGAGCCAGCGCCAGGCCAATCGCACCCTGCTGGGCTTGGGCGGGTTGTCGCTGTTTGGCGCATTGCTGCTGCTGTACAAGGCATTCGGAACATTCCGCGAGGCGTTGATCGTGCTGTTCAACTTGCCGCTGGCGATGATTGGCGGAATCGTGGCGCTGTACCTGGCAGGGGCAAACATGAGTGTCGCCGCAGTGATCGGCTTCATCACGCTGTTTGGCATCGCCACCCGCAACGGCATCATCCTGGTCGGGCATTACAACCAGTTGCGACAAGCTGGAAGGCCGCTCGATGAGGTGGTGATGCAGGGAACGCTCGATCGTCTTGTGCCGGTGCTGATGACGGCGGCAACCGCGGCGCTTGGCCTGGTGCCGCTGATGTTCGGTTCGCCGGTGGGCAAGGAGCTGGAACTGCCGCTGGCGCAGGTGGTATTGGGCGGCTTGTTCACGGCCACCCTGCTCAACATGGTCGTCGTGCCCACGGTCTACTACCGCGTGGAACAGTGGCGCGAGCGCCGCCTGGCGCGCTCGGCGCAGGCGCTTCGGCTTCGCCAGGAGCCCGCGATATGACACATGGCGGGCTCCGTCCTGCATCGTCGCCCGTCCAAACTGGATGAACAGCGTGCAAACACGATCCCGAAATTCCCCCCATTCGGCTGGCTCTGCGCGCAGTTCGCCGGCACCCTGAGTCGTCGCCTCTCCCCAACACCGCACTCCCAGGAGCATCCCCATGAAAACGATTTCCCTGCGTACGCTTGCCCTTTCTGCCGTCCTGATCGGCAGCCTGTCCGCCTGCAAAGACAAAGCTGCCACCGACGAAGCCGTCGCCACGGCCCCGTCGGCCAGCACGGATGCGCCTGCGGCGGCACCGGCGCCGATGGAAGGGTCGGCAGTAGCGGAGGCGCCAATGGTGATTCCCGATACCGCCGATGGCATCTGGACCGCCATCGATGCGCACAGCGCCGAACTCAAGGCCACCATCGCCAGCGGCAACCTCACTGAGGTCCATCACCATGCCTTCGCGATCCGCGACTTGGTGGCGGCGCTACCGGCGCACTCGCCCACGCTGGGCACCGAAGACCAGGCCAAGTTGCAGGGTGAGATCAAGTTCGTCACTACCCTGGCCGGACGCCTCGACGAAACCGGCGATGCCAGTGACAAGGCGGGCACACAAGCCAATTACGACCAGCTCGTGTCCGTGCTGACCGGCATCACCCGGACCAAATAACCCGATGACCGGCTCGCGGCCAAATTCATTACGGAGGCTGGACATGGCGCTCAATACTCATGCGCGCGGCGTCGTTTTCGCCGTAGGGATCGTGCTGTCGGCGCACGCGCTGGCCAACGCAGCGCTGGCACCCGCGTCGCCTGGCACGCCGGCGATATCGCCTGTCAGCACGGGCATGCCGGTCTTTGTCCGTGACATCGATCCTGCTGCCGCGGATGCAGTGAAGGTCGTGGATGCATTCGGGACGGCGATCCGGTCAGTGGATATCGCTGCGGCGAAGGCGCTGCTTGATCCCGGGGTGCTCATCCTCGAGAGCGGTGGCGCCGAGCGCGACCGCGACACTTACATGGCCGAACATGCGCTCGCCGACGCGGCCTTCCTGCAGGCGGCCCGCCAGCAGCCGCGCTATCGACGGGCGCGGGCGGATGGCGGGCTGGCGTGGGTGGCCACCGAGAGCGTGATCGAGCGCGACGACCATGGGAAACAGTCCACGTTGCTGTCCACCGAGACGATGGTGCTGCGCAAGAGCGACGCGGGTTGGAAGATCGTGCACATCCACTGGTCATCGCGACCCGGAACGCGATGAACATCGCTGTCCAGTCCCTTGCGGCATGGTTGGTGGTGCTGGCCATTTCGGCCTGTAGTGCTCCTTCGCCTGAAACCCGGTCCATTGTCCCCGGGGCCGGAGAAGTGGCCACTGCGGCACCGGATGTCGCACCCGGCGACGCACCCGGCGACGCACCCGGCGACGCAGCAACGTCTGCTCCGCTCGCCGGCTGGTACATCGAACACTTGGGCAGCGGCAGCTTGCTGCCGTGTGGTGGCGCGGCGGCTGTGCCGATCTCGGTACCAGGGCAACTGCCGGACCGGGCGCGCGCCTTTGGCCTCCAGGACGACTCGCCGGTCTATGTCCGCGTACATGCCACGTTGCGCAACGGATCGCTGCGGATCGACTCCGTGGACCAATTCGGATCGCCGACACCAGTGCAGGACTGCGCGATGACCGGCGTCGTGAGCGGCGTGGTGACATCGAACCCTTCAGCGACGCATTGAAGTCCGCTCACCGGTCCTGCTGCAGGACCCGGTCTCGCTGCTGAAGGTGTCGGACGGGACTGGGCGTCATTTGTACTTTGAAAGCTCCGCGATTTCCTTGGTCTGCTGGTCCTTCATCGCCTGCGCCATCGCCTTGAGTGCGGCCGAGTGTCCGGTGCGGATTTCGATGTCTGCCATCCGCAGCGCCTGCTGATGATGTTGGATCATCATCGCGGCGAAGTCCCGGTCGACGTTGCCGGTCATCTGCATCGCCGGCTTGCCGTTCTGCCCCATCATTTGTTTGTGCTCTTCCATCATGGCTTTGTGCAGTTCCATCGAACCCGGGTCGCTTTTCATCGGCATGCCTTGCATCGCCATTCCCTGCATCGGCATTGCCTTCATGTCCATCGCCTTGGTATCCGCTGCCGGCTTGGCCGTTTTGGTGGTCGGTTCGTGCGCCGATGCGCTCAGGGCCGCGAGGGCGGTGGCAAGGACGAGGGCAACTGCGGATTTTCGGTCAATGATCATGGCGGCACTCCTGACGGACGAGCAGCAGCATCGCGCCACCGGCCCTGAAGCACCTCTGAACGCATCCGACCGGCTGTTCGCCAAGGAAATTTCCCGCTCAGGTGCTGCGTCGCAGCATGACTTCCGATGCTCTCGCGTGCACATTCTTCAATGCCTCCCAGAGGCTCCGTCCAACGCAAAAGGAACAAGCACAATGCTTTCGAAGAAAACCGTT
>JBKJMY010000198.1:0-4247 GCA_046596115.1 Arenimonas sp. | reverse complement strand
AAGCAGTTGTCGGAACCGGCGCGTTCGGCGCTTCTTCGCCACGCCTGGCCGGGCAACGTGCGCGAACTGAAGAACACAATGCAGCGCGCCAGCCTGCTCGCGATGGGAGAAAAGATCCTGCCTGCCGACCTTGGGCTTGCCCCAGCACCAGCACCAGCCCCAGCACCGACATCGACATCGACATCGACATCAAACGCGTCGGCGACAATTGACGCCGAGCCGGATCGCGAAGCGATCGAGCTTGCGCTGGACAAGGCAGCCGGCATCGTCGCCCGGGCAGCGGCCGAACTCGGATTGAGTCGCCAGGCGCTGTATCGACGCATGGACCGACTCGGAATCACGCGCAACTGAGGATGGAAACGTCCCGTCGCCATTTCTCCTTGTGGTCGCGCTTCGCCGCGCTTGCCGCCCTGGTGGTTGCGCTGGCGGTGCTGCTCACGCTGGTGCTCGACGCCTGGCTCGAGGACAGCCCGATCCTCGTGGGTGCACTGTCCATGCTGGCCTGCATCCCCCTGGTCCTGCTGTTGCTCCGCAGCCAGTTCCGGCCGATGCTGTCGATGTTCCGGGCGTTGGGCGGCACGGTGAGCAGCTACCGCGACGGCGATTTCAGCTTCAGCCTGCGTTGGCCGCGGAATGACGAGCTGTCCGACCTGGTCGCCGCCCACAACGAGCTCGGTGATGTCCTGCGCGAGCAACGCCTGCACCTGGTGCAACGTGAACTGCTGCTCGACACGATGGTGCAGAACACGCCGGTGGCCATGCTTCTGGTGGCCGACGCGGGACCGGTTGTCTATGGCAACATCGCAGCCCGGCAGCTGCTCAATGAAGGCCGCAAACTCGAAGGCCACGCCCTGCACGCGATCCTGACCAACAGTAATCCGGCCCTGCGCGACGCACTCGACCGCGGCGGGGACGGGCTGTTTTCCGTCGGCGCCGAAGACGACGAGGAGATCTACCACCTTTCCCGCCGCAGCTTCCGCCTCAATGGACGCGCACACGAATTGCTGCTGCTGCGGCAGATCACCGTGGAGTTGCGCCGGCAGGAAGTGCAGACCTGGAAGAAAGTGATCCGGGTCATCAGCCACGAACTCAACAACTCATTGGCGCCGGTGGCTTCGTTGGCCCACTCGGGCAGCGAACTGGTGCGCCGCGGCAACATCGAAAAGCTGCCGGTCATCTTTGCCACCATCGAAGAGCGCGCGCGGCACCTGGAGGGATTCATCCGCGGCTATGCGCATTTCGCCAAGCTGCCGATGCCACGCCGCGAGGCAGTCACCTGGCCCAGCTTCGTGGCGCGATTGCAGAGCCAGATTCCCTTCGCCCTGGATGGCGACTTGCCGACCGCGACCGTGCACTTCGACCTGCCGCAGATGGAGCAGGCGATGTTGAACCTGCTCAAGAACGCGCACGAGTCAGGATCACCGGACGATGATGTCGGCCTGCGCGTCCGGCACCACAACAACATGCTGCGCATCGAGGTGATGGATCGCGGTACCGGCATGAGCGATGCGGTGTTGTCGAATGCGCTGGTTCCGTTCTACTCGACCAAGCGCAGCGGCACCGGGCTGGGCCTGGCGCTGGCCCGGGAAATTGCCGAGGCCCATGGCGGTCGCATCAGCCTGGGCAACCGCGAGGGCGGCGGCCTGGTGGTGGCGATGGTCCTCCCCGCCTAGGGCGCCAACCCACGAGCCGCACGATCCGTGCGAGCCGCACGATCCGCACGAGCCGCACTAGTCGCGCTTGGTCGGCCGCTTCCAGTCCTCGACGCTGTGCTGCCGGCCGCGCGCAACGGTCAGCTGATCCGCGGGTGCATCGTGCGTGATCACAGACCCGGCGCCGATCGTGGCATCCGCGCCGATCGACACCGGCGCGACCAGCGCGGAATTGGATCCGATGAAAGCGCGATCGCCGATGTGTGTCGCTGACTTGTTCACGCCGTCGTAGTTGCAGGTGATGACACCGGCCCCGATGTTGACGCCCTCGCCGACCTGGGCGTCGCCCAGATACGACAGGTGGTTGGCCTTGGAGCCGCGGCCCATGCTTGCGTTCTTGGCCTCGACGAAGTTGCCCAGGTGCACGCCCTCGGAAAGGACAGTGCCCGGCCGCAATCGTGCAAACGGGCCCATGCTGCAGGCGCCGGTGGTGCGCGCGCCGTCGATGTCGCAATGCGCATGTACCACCGTGCCGGCGGCAAGTTGGGCATTGCGCACACGGCAGAACGGGCCAATGCGCACGTTGTCGCCCAGCTCGACGTCGCCCTCGAAGATGACGTCCACGTCGATCTCGACATCGCGGCCCGTGCGCACGACACCGCGGATATCCACCCGCGCCGGGTCGGCGAAGCGCACGCCGGCCATGGCCAATGCACGCACGGCGCGCGACTGGAAGGCACGCTCAAGCAGGGCCAGCTGCCAGCCGTCGTTCGCCCCCTCAGTTTCCACTGCGTCGTGCACCACCACCACAGCCGCGGGTTCGGCCTGGTCATTGGCCATCGCGAAGATGTCGGTCAGGTAGTACTCGCCCTGGGTGTTGCCGCGCCCGAGCCGGGAAAGCCAGTCGCGCAGGCGTGGTGCGTCGGCGGCGATGATCCCGGTGTTGACCAGCTTGATCGCGCGCTGGCTGGCATCGGCGTCCTTGTGCTCGATGATCGCAGCCACGCGGCCGGCCTGGTCGAGTTGCAGGCGGCCATAACCGGTCGGGTCCGCCAGATTGGCGCCCAACACTGCCAGCGGTCCGTGCTCGGCCAGCAGTGCGCGCAGGCTGTCTGCGCGGATCAGGGGCACATCGCCATACAGCACCAGCACGCGCGCCGCGTCCGGTACGCCGGGCATGGCCTGCTGCACCGCGTGGCCCGTCCCGAGTTGCTCGGCCTGCTCGGCCCATTGCAAGTCCGCCTGCGCGGCAAACGCCGCCTGGACCTGATCGCCGCCGTGGCCGTAAACCACGTGGATGGCGGCCGCGCCCAATGCCCGCGCAGCATCAATCACATGGGCCAGCATCGGCCGGCCGGCAATCGGCTGCAGCACCTTGGGCCGCGCCGACTGCATGCGCTTGCCTTCCCCGGCGGCGAGGACGATCACGTGGAGCGGTAGAGTCATGTGCTCAGGTTGCCACATCCGGCCGAAAACGAAAAACGCCGGCAATGCCGGCGTCTTCGATTTGCGCGGTGCCGCGGGAGCGGCGGGCGGCGGTCAGTGCCTGAGGTTCTTGCGCAGGCGCTCGAGCGCCTGCAGCTGTGCCATGGCCTCGGCCAGCTTGGCCTGGGCCTCGGCGACTTCCATCGCCTCGCCGCGATTGGCCAGCACGCGCTCGGCTTCTTCCTTGGCGTGGACGGCCTTGGCCTCGTCGATGTCCTTGGCGCGGATCGCGGTGTCGGCCAGGATCGTCACCACCTGCGGCTGCACCTCAAGGATGCCGCCGGAGACGACGATGTCCAGCTTCTCGCCGTCAGCCAGGGTCAGCACCAGCTTGCCGGGCTTGAGCCGGGTGATCAGTGGGGCGTGCCGCGGCGCAATGCCGAGCTCACCCATCTCACCGGTGGCGACGACCATGGTCACATCGCCGGAGAAAATCTCTTCCTCGGCGCTGACGATGTCACATCGGATTGTGGTTGCCATGGTTACTCGCCTTGCTCGTGACGGGATTGGGGTCGGAAGATCAAGGCCTTCAGGCCGAAATCTTCTTGGCCTTTTCCAGCGCTTCCTCGATGCCGCCGACCATGTAGAAGGCCTGCTCGGGCACGTGGTCACACTCGCCGTCGCAGATCATCTTGAAGCCGCGGATGGTGTCCTTCAGCGTCACGTACTTGCCCGGCGAGCCGGTGAAGACTTCGGCGACGTGGAAGGGCTGCGAGAAGAAGCGCTCGATCTTGCGCGCGCGCGACACGGCCTGCTTGTCTTCTTCAGACAGCTCGTCCATGCCGAGGATCGCGATGATGTCCTTGAGCTCCTTGTACTTCTGCAGCGTCGACTGCACGCGGCGGGCCGTGTCGTAGTGCTCGTGGCCGATCACGTTCGGATCCAGCTGGCGCGACGTCGAGTCGAGCGGATCGACGGCCGGGTAGATACCCAGCGAGGCAATGTTTCGCGACAGCACGACTGTCGCGTCGAGGTGGGCGAAGGTGGTCGCCGGCGACGGGTCGGTCAGGTCATCCGCGGGCACGTACACGGCCTGGATGGAGGTGATCGAGCCGGTCTTGGTCGAGGTGATGCGCTCCTGCAGCACACCCATTTCCTCGGCCAGCGTCG
>JBKJMY010000142.1:0-4671 GCA_046596115.1 Arenimonas sp. | reverse complement strand
CGCACGGATCGAGCGCGAAGGCTCGTTCGTGCGCGGCCTGCATTCGATCGGGGAACTCGACCCCGATCGCCGTTTCATCATGCATTTTCCACACGAGCTCAGCATCAAGAGCTATGGCTCCGGCTACGGCGGCAACGCCCTGCTCGGCAAGAAATGCCATGCACTGCGCATTGCCTCGTACCAGGCGCGGCGTGAAGGCTGGCTGGCCGAGCACATGCTGATTGTCGGTATCCAGAACCCGAAGGGCGAGACGCACTATGTCGCCGCCGCGTTCCCGAGTGCCTGCGGCAAGACCAACCTGGCGATGCTGATCCCACCGGAAGGCTACCGTCGCGAAGGCTGGAAGGTCTGGACGGTGGGCGATGACATCTGCTGGATGCGTCCAGGCAAGGACGGCCGGCTGTGGGCGATCAATCCGGAGGCGGGTTTCTTCGGTGTTGCGCCGGGCACCAGCGCCAAGACCAACTCGAATGCGCTGGCCATGCTCAACCGCGATGCCATCTTCACCAATGTCGCACTCACCGCCGACGGCCAGCCCTGGTGGGAAGGCCTGCCGGGTGAGCCCGCCACCGACTGGCAGGGTCGGCCATTCGATCCGGCCAATGGCCCGGCCGCGCATCCGAACTCACGCTTCACGGTTTCCGCAAGCCGCTGCCCGAGTTATTCCGCGCACGCCGAGGACGCCGAGGGCGTGCCCTTGTCGGCGATCGTCTTCGGTGGCCGGCGCGAGTCGCTGGTGCCGCTGGTGTTTGAGGCGCGCGACTGGACCCACGGCGTGCTGGTCGGCGCCGGCATGGCCTCGGAGACCACCGCTGCTGCAACCGGCGCGGTCGGCGTGGTGCGCCGCGACCCGATGGCGATGAAGCCCTTCGCCGGCTACAACTTCGGCGATTACTTCGCGCATTGGCTTGCGATGGGCAAGGCTGCGTCGAAGCCGCCGGCGATCTTCCACGTCAACTGGTTCCGCAAGGGATCCGATGGCAAGTTCCTGTGGCCAGGCTTCGGCGACAACCTGCGCGTGCTCGAGTGGATGCTGCGCCGCGTGGCCGGCGAGGTAGGCGCGGTGGAAACGCCGATCGGCAATCTGCCGGGCGCCGGTGACCTCAATGTCGATGGTATGGGCATCGATGCCGCGGCAATGCAGCAGTTGCTGCATGTTGATCGCGCTGCCTGGCAGGACGAGATGGCTGCGGTCGGACAGTACCTTGCCGACTACGGCACGCATGCACCGGCGGCGCTGCTCGCCGAGCAGCAGCGCATCGCAGCCCGCCTGGGCTGACGGCGCCCGCCTGAAAGCGTTCTATTGCGACCACTTCGAACTGCCCCTGCCCGAGGGGCATGTCTTCCCGATGTCGAAGTACCGCCTGCTGCACGAGCAGGTCGCCGAACATGCGGCCCGCTGGGGCATCGAATTGCTGGAGCCGCCGGCGGCCGCGCTCGATGACCTGCTGCGCGTGCATGACCGTGGCTACGTCGAGTCCATGCTCGACGGCAGCGTCGCGCCGGCAATGATGCGGCGCATCGGGTTCCCATGGTCGGCGCGAATGGTCGAGCGCTCGCGGCGTTCGTCCGGCGGCACGATCATGGCCCTGCGCGCTGCGCTCGACGACGGTGTTTCCGTCAACCTCGCCGGCGGGACCCACCATGCGGGCCGCGCGCGCGGCGGTGGTTACTGCGTATTCAACGACGCGATCATCGCGGCCCGGCATGTCCAGGCGCACCGCCTTGCGTTGCGCCTGCTGGTCGTGGACCTCGACGTGCACCAGGGCGATGGCAGTGCCGAGTTGTGTGCAGGCGACAACAGCATTTTCACCTTCTCGATGCACGCGGCCCGGATATATCCCGCCAACAAGCCGCCGTCCGACCTCGACGTCGGGCTGCAGGCGGGAAGCAGCGATGCCGATTACCTTGACCACTTGGCCACGCATCTCCACCAGGCAATCCAGCGAGCGCGCGCCGATGCGGTGCTTTACCTGGCCGGCGCCGACCCTTGGGAGGGGGACCGGCTGGGCTCGTTGCGCTTAACAAAACCCGGTCTGGCGGAGCGGGACCGGCAGGTGTTCCAGGCCTGCCGTCGGGCCGGTTTGCCGGTGGCCGCCAGCATGGCCGGAGGCTACGCGCCGGCCGTCCAGGACATCGTCGACATCCACCTGCGAACCGTCCAAGAGGCCTCGAGAGCGCTTTCAAGTTATTGATTTTCAAACAAGAAAGCGGACTTCCGGCGTCCATACGGTGGATCGTCCGGAAGTGCTCCAACGGTATTGTTAAAGAATCGTTCCATGTTATATTCGGCCTGTCATGCCGTGTGCGTTGACGTCCTCTTTTCCGTTTCACAGTCCCCATACGAGGGTTAACAAATGGCTTCCACCATCATTTCCAAGGGTCTCAAGCGGACCGCGTTGAGCGCCGCGCTCGGCATGTGCTTCGCGGGCAGCGTTTACGCGCAGTCCAACTCGACCGGTTCCATCGCCGGCACCACCACCGCTGGCGCAACCGTCGTCATCGAGAATCCGTCAACCGGCTTCCGCCGCGAAGTCACCGCCAACGCTGACGGCAGCTACCGCGTCGGCTCGCTGGCAACCGGCACCTACAAAGTCACCACCGGCGGCCAGACGCGCGACGTCAACGTCACCATCGGCGGTACCGCGAATGCCACGTCTCTCGGCACCGTGACCGTCCAGGGCGGCACGATCAATGCGATCGACGTCGCTTCGGTTGAATCCACCACCATCCTGACCGCCGAGCAGATCGCCAAGATCCCGGTTCCGCGCGACATTACCTCGGTGGCCCTGCTGGCCCCGGGCACCGTCAAGGGCGACGCCGCGTTCGGCAACCTCGCTTCCTTCGGCGGCGGCGCGGTGTCTGAGAACCAGTACTTCGTCAACGGTTTCAACATCACCAACGCGTTCAAGAACCTCAACTTCGGCCAGGTGCCGTTCGAGGCGATCGCCGAGCAGCAGGTCAAGACCGGCGGCTACGGCGCCGAGTTCGGTCGTGCGACCGGCGGCGTGATCAACATCGTCACCAAGCGCGGTTCCAACGAGTTCCACGCTGGTGCCAACGTGTTCTGGACCCCCGACTCGCTGCGCGGCCATAACCCGGACCTGTACTTCAACGATCCGCGTTATCCGGACGGCAAGCGCAAGGTGTCCGATAACAGCAAGGACAGCAACGGCACCGCCATCACCACCTCGGCTTGGGCCAGCGGCGCGATCATCAAGGATCGCTTGTTCTTCTACGCCCTTGGCCAGTACGGCAAGCAGGACAACTGGAACACCTACGGCAGCATCTTCGGCAGCACCAACAGCGAGATCACGCAGAAGACCCCGACCTGGCTGGTCAAGTTGGACTGGAACATCAGCGACAGCCACATCCTCGAACTGACCGCGTTCTCCGACAAGATCAAGCAGTCGACCGCCGTCTATTCCAATCCGACCGCGGACCGCAGCGGCCGTTACTACATCACCCAGCGCAACGGCTTCATCAGCACGACGCCCGGCCCGCTGACCCCGGCCACCACCGACCTGCCGGCAAGCACCTCGCTTCAGCGTGGCGCCTTGCTCGGCACGGATTTCGACGAGAGCGGCGGCACCAGCTACTCGCTGAAGTACACCGGCTACCTGACCGACAACTTCACCCTGTCGGCCCTGTACGGCCATGGTGAGTCGAGCCGCAGCAACTACGGCATCTCGGCTTCAGGCGTTGTCAACGAGTACTTCGGCGACGTGACCCAGCCTGCCACCGGTTGCCCGATCATCTCCGATCTGCGCAGTGGCGCGAACCGCGTCGGCGTGATCCCGAGCTGCAACTTCAACAACTTGATTGGCAGCAGGAACGCCAAGGACCAGCGCGACCAGTTCCGCGTGGATGCCGACTGGCAGCTGGGCGACCACCTGATCCGCTTCGGCTATGACGCGGACAACTTCACCTCGGTTGACGGTTCAACCTACTCGGGCGGCGCCGTGTGGCAGTACCGCAACCCGATCGTGGCTGGCCAGACCCGCGTGCGCAAGCAAGTGTTCCGCTCGGGTGCGACCGTCGAAGTGAACTCGAAGGCGTACTACGTTGAAGACCGCTGGCAGATCACTCCCAACTTCCTGGCCTATCTGGGCCTGCGTTGGGACAGCTTCGAGAACGTCAATGGTGAAGGCGACGTGTTCGTCGACATCAAGAACCAGTTCGGCCCGCGCCTCGGCTTTTCGTGGGACGTGAATGGCGACTCGTCGTTCAAGGTTTACGGTAACGCCGGTCGCTACTCCCTGCCCCTGACGGCCACTGTGGCAGTCCGTGGCGCTTCCGCCTCGCTGTTCACCCGCCAGTTCTTCTCCTACACCGGTATCGACCCCGTCACCGGTGCGCCGCTCGGCACCGTCGCGACCAGCGGTATCCAGTACATCAACAACGAGTTCGGCCTGGGCAAGGACGCGCAGACCATCGCCGACCAGAACCTGAAGCCGATGTACCAGGACGAGTACATCCTGGGCTTCCAGGCCCAGATCACCGACAACGTGTCCGGTGGCGTTCGCGGTATCTATCGTGACCTTAAGACCGCGATCGACGACCAGTGCGATTACCGTCCGATCTACGCCTACGCTGCAGCCAATGGCCTGGCGTTCAATCCGCAGAACACCGGCTTCGCTTACTGCCATCTGTACAACGTCGGCTCAGGCG
>JBKJMY010000130.1:0-18520 GCA_046596115.1 Arenimonas sp. | reverse complement strand
GCAATTCCTGACCGCCTTCGCCTGGTTCTACCTGGCACTGGCCACGGGTCTGCTTGCCGCGAGCTGGCGCCAGTTCCTCGGGTACGTCCGGGTTGGATTACTCAATCGCATGCCGGCCCGCGTTAGTTCGCTCGCGGGAACGTCTGAAACCGACGACCGGATATAGAGTCGCTGCGACGACTCCATCGGCGTCAGACCGATGCGGCCGGAGCCTGGCCGCATGGATGTGCGGCATCGCCGAGCTCGAATTGGACTGTCGTATGGTCAATGCGGAACTTGTGCTGCAGGTCCTTGTTGATGCGGGCAAGCAGCGCGTCATCGGCACGGTGATCGGGTATGACCAGATGTACCGTCAGCGCGGCTTCGGTTGTGCTCATGCCCCAAATGTGGAGGTCATGCACAGCCGTCACGCCGGGCAGCGCAGCCAGGTACGCCTCGACTTCGTCGGGATCGATGCCCTGCGGGACCGCATCGAGCGCCAGATTGACCGAATCGCGCAGCAGCCCCCACGTGCCAATCGCGATCACGACGACGATTACGAGGCTGACGACAGGATCAAGCCACAGCCAGCCCGTATTTCGCATGGTCAGAGCGGCCAGCACAACGCCCAGAGAGACGGCGGCATCGGCCGCCATGTGCAGAAATGCCCCGCGAATATTCAGGTCGCCTTTGCTCCCCGACATGAACATCCAGGCCGTGATGCCATTGACCAGGATGCCTACCGCAGCAACCCCCATCACCACACCGCTGGCGACAGGCTCGGGATACGCGAGCCGTTGCGCCGCTTCCCAGGCGATGACTGCGGTCGCGATCAGCAATAGCAGGGCATTGACCAACGAGGCCAGGATTGACGATCGGCGCAATCCATAGGTCCGACGCTTTGTCGGCAGCCGCCGGACCAGTACCGTGGCTCCCCATGCCAATACCAGGCCGAGGACATCGCTGAAGTTGTGGCCGGCGTCTGCAAGCAAGGCGAGGGAATTGGCGATTGCGCCGTAGATTGCCTCCACGATGACAAAGCCGAGATTGAGGGCGATGCCTATTGCGAAGGCGCGGCCGAAACTGGCCGGGGCGTGGCTATGGCTATGGCCTTGGCCTTGGCCGTGATCGTGATCGTGATCGTGTTTCATCGATAAAGTTTAGTGGGTCTTGGTGAAGGATGTGTCCAGATCCGGCAGCCCGGGCGGCCTGAGGCCCACGCCAAGTTTGACGCTCAAGCCAGACTGCGACGTCGGCCAGGGTGTGTCCAGCAACTCATTGCGTCGCTAGTCACCCGCTCGTCGGATCGGCTGGTGGAGCCGCACTCACCTTGTGCGGCATGCTCAGCAATGGGCAGCCAAGCGGGAGGTGCACGCGCAAGCACCGCGCCAGGCAGTCGATGCGCAGCGAGGACGCCGTCGCAGGCTCGCCGTCCAGGGTCAGGTCAAACGCATCGGGCGCGTGGATTTCGACGCTGCGCGACTGCCTCCGGACCGCCGCCTGTTCCAGTGCGGCAACCGTGCCTTCGCTCAGCAGGGTGCCCAGTGTCGCCAGCACGTCGCCATCGGGCGGCGGCACGATGGTGACATCCAGCAGGCCATCGTCGATGTAGGCGTCCGGACACAGCACGTGGCCGCCCCCGGCCTGTCGGCCGTTGCCACATGCCAGCGCGATGAATTCGCCTTGCCAATCCAATCCCGATGCAGCGACGCGTGCCGGCTGGGACTCGATGTTGCCAAGTTCGGCGATGCCGGTGAGCAAATATGCAATGCCGCCCAGGCGCTGCTTGAGTCGCGAGTTGGTATCGGCGCTGACTTTGGCACTGAATCCGCCACTCATCATGTTGACGCACCATCGGGTGCTGCCGTCAGCGATGATCCGCAACACATCGATCGCCTGTGCCGGTTGCGCCTGGATCAGTTGCAGCGCTGCCAGCGGATCGATGGGCAGCCCCGCCGCGCCGGCGAAATCGTTTGCGGTACCAAGTGGAATCAGGCCGAGCGACGGCAAAGCGTCCGCGTCGGCGTCCCGGCCTGCCAGCGCGCCAGCGACTTGGCTGAAGGTCCCGTCACCGCCGGCTGCAATCACCGTATCGACGCCGTGCTCGATGGCTTCAGCGACATGGCGCTCGACATCGCCGCTTTCCCAAGTCACCCGCACATCCACTGCAATGCCATCGCCGCGCATCGCCGCGACCGCTTCACGCAGTGGCCCGTCGCCGGCGCACTTGCCATTGATTATCAGACACCAGCGCGGGCTCGACATCGGTTTGATCGGAAATTGGATCAGGCCTGGCATGCTAACAGCGCAATCAGCGGCCGGCGAATACCACCGCCGGCTGCAGCTTTACCACTGGCCGGATGCTGATGGCCGCGGCCAGTCCGCACACCAGCAGCACGCCGAGCATGCCGACCAGTGGCGTGAACCAGAGCATCCGGAACGGAAAGCCCATCGACTCCACCAGGTAGCCAGCGATCCCGCACAGCCCCAGGCCGATGCCGGTGCCGATCAACGCGCAGGTGCCAGCCTGCGCGAGCACCATGGCCACCAACGTGCGCGGCTGCGCCCCGATCGCCTTCAGCACGGCGTACTGGCGTTGGTTTTCGTAGCTGAACATGTACAGCATCACGCCGGTGACCCCGAAGCCCATGGTCATCGCCAGGATCAGCATCGCGCCGATGTCGCCGACGTCCTCGGAGTTGATCAGGTACCAGCGCACCGTATCGGCGCGAAAATCCGCGTTCGACCGCGCGCGCAGCCCGGTGGCGGACTCGATTCGCGCGGCTAACGCTTTTGGATCCACGCCGTCGGCGGCGTGCGCGAGGACGAAAGTCAGGCGGTGTGGCTCGATCGGCAGGATCCGCGAGGCGTTGGCCAAAGTCATGTAGAGGATGGGACGCGGCGGAAAGCGCGCGAGACCGTGTGATATGCCCAGAACGCGCACCAGCTTGTCGTTCACCAGCAGTTCGTCGTCCGCGCGCAGGTCACGCGTTGGCGCGCCGAGGTGCGCACCGTCGTGTGGCCAGCGATCAGCGGCCCGCGCGGGGGTCAGCAGTTTTCCGTCGGTACCACCGGCATCGACGATCGCAGCGTCCGGCGATCGCAGCAGGTTGCGCTGTGTGCCAGGCAGGGGCGGGGCGCCTGCCAGCGTCGCGTCATCCACGCCGATCACCTGCACGGGCTGGAAGCGTCCGTTGGGAAAACGCACATCCACGTTTCCCAACGCCAGGGCCGTGGCCGAGCGCACGCCGGCCACCCCGCGCACCCGTTCGAGCGCTGAATCGGGCAGGTTGATCGTCTGTTCCACCGAATCGACCGCGGGGTCCATGACCCAGACATCGGCCTGCGGGTTTTCCGAGACCAACGAGAATCCCTGGGTCATGAAGCCGCTGAAATAGGAGGCGGCGAAGGTGACCAGGAACGACGTGAAGGCGATGCCGAACAGCAGACCGTAAAACTTGGCGCGGTCCGCCGCCAGCATCGCCAGCGCGATGCGGATCATTTCGGTGCCGGCGCCTTCGGCGGAGCGTCGGGTGCGGTTTCGATGAAGGCATCCATGCGCTGGCCCAGGTACACCGGCAGGGCGCCGTGGGCAAAACTGTAGACCACTTGCAGCACGCGCAAGTCGGTGCGTTCGGTCGCCTGGCCGGTGAGGGTCGCCTTCGGGGTGACGAAGGGTTCGATGTATTCGAAGCGCAGTGGAATGCGCAGGCGTGCGTTGCCACGCACCACGGCCACGGCGCGCGCGCCGGGTCGAACGCGCCAGGCATCGTTTTCGTCAATATCCACGCGCAGGTAGAGGCGGCTGTCGTCGCCAACCAGCATCAACGGGGCGGCGGCGCCACCGCCTTCAGCAAATTGGCCGGGGCGTACATTCACCTGCAGAACCCGCCCTGCGGCAGGTGCCCGGACCACCAGTCGCTCGAGGTCGCTCCGGATCTGGGTGACCTGGGCGCCGGCGGCGTCGACCGTGGCGGCCGCCGCGCGTGCATCGTCACGCGCGCTGCTCAGCGCTTCCTTGCTGATCGCCCCGGCATCCGCGCCGCGCAGCCGCTGCAGGAAGTCGAGGCGATGGCGCGGCTTTTCCAGGGTCGCCTGCGCTTGTGCAAGTTGCGCCTCGGCAACCGGAAGGCGCGCGGCGAGGTCAAGCCCCTCGATCTCGAACAGCGCTTGCCCGGCTGCGACGGCGTCACCAACGCGCACATGGACAACGCGCACCACCCCCGCGACAGCCGTACCCACCGCGATGTTGCCGCGGCCGACCTCGGTCAGTCCGGAACCGGCCACGTAGCTCGCGAAGGGCGCCGCTGGTGTCTCGGATGCCGGTGAGGGCGGCTCGGGGGCGCGAGCGTGCAGCACCGCAAACAGCGCGATCAGTGCCCCGGCCAGCGAAAGAATCGAGAGCACGACAATCCGTTTCATGTCGGTGGTTTTCCGTCACCAACGGTGATGTCCACGATCCTGCCGTCTTCCATGTGCGCAATGCGGTCTGCGTAGGAGGTGATGCGCGGGTCGTGGGTCACGACGATCAGCGCGCGTCCGGGCGCACGGCCGAGGTCGCGAAGGACCGTCATCATGTCGTGTCCTGCCTTGGCATCCAGATTGCTGGTCGGTTCATCGCAGACCAGCAGTCTGGGGCCGTGCACGATGGAACGGGCGATTGCCACGCGCTGCTGTTGGCCCCCGCTCAGCTTGGCCGGGAGCGCGCCCGATTTATCGCCGAGCCCCAGTTCGTCAAGTGTCTTGCGCGCGCGGGACTCCGCCTCCTGCCTGGGCAAGCCCTGCAGGATCAGCGGGACCGACACATTCTGCAGCGCCGTCAGCGCCGGCAAGAGATTGAAGGCCTGGAAGACAAAGCCCACGTTCAGCCCGCGAAAACGGGCGCGTGCCGCTTCCGACAGGTGGCGCAAGTCCTCGCCGAACACGTCGCAGGTCCCGTCATCCGGTTCGAGGATGGCGGTGATGATCGAGACCAGCGTGGTCTTGCCGCAACCCGATGGACCCACAAGCATCAACAGTTCGCCAGTGCGCACGTCGAGGTCCACGCCACGCAAGGCCATGGTTGCGGCATCGCCTTCGCCGTAGCGCTTGGTCAGGCCGCGGCAACGCACCGCGAGTTCGGGAGTGGACATGATGGCGGCCTCAGTCGGGCCGGCGTTCCATCTCGAGGTCGAGTTCCTCGTCGAATCCGCGGACGGCAAGACTGACCTCGAGGCCGAGGTAGATGCAGGCACCCATCAGGCAGAGCACGCCGGCGATCGCCAGCATGGTTGGCAGGATCGGCAACCGGAAGCCGCTGAAGGCGTCCACTGCAAGTCCCAGGCTGGTGCCAACGAAGGCACCCACCGCGAGGTACAGCAACACGCACGCGTGCAGCACGTAGCGGCTGCGACGACGGTGTCGGCCGATCTGCTTGTCCAGTTCCGCCTGCATGGACGCGGGTTGCGAGATGCGCCGCGCGAGCAGAAAGCGCAGGCGATCGACCACGCGCGCCAGGCGGTTGTTGGCCGAGATCAACAGCGAGCCGGTGGCCGCCATCAGCAAGGCGGGGGCCAGCAGGGAGGTCAGGACCTGGTAATGCGGGGCGTCGCTGGGCGACATGCAAATCGCATCCTTGGCGGAGCCGGGCAGGGGCCGCGGCGGCCAGCGTATGATGGCGCATCCATTGCCAACCCGGTACCGCGTGAACTCAAACTTGCCGTCGCTGGACACCCGACTGATCTGGATCGACCTGGAAATGACCGGGCTCGATCCGGACACCGACTCCATCCTCGAGATCGCCACCCTGGTCACCGATGCCGAGCTGAACGTGCTCGCCGAGGGACCGTCGCTGGCGATTCGCCATCCGGTGGAGCGCCTGCAGGCCATGGATGACTGGAATCGCGGGACCCACGGTAAATCGGGCCTATGGGGCCAGGTGCTGGCCAGCGACGTGGACATGGCGCAGGCGGAGGCCCAGACCATGGCCTTCCTGTCGCAGTGGGTACCCGCCGGCAAGTCGCCCATCTGCGGGAATTCGATCTGCCAGGACCGCAGGTTCCTGGTGCGTTGCATGCCGCAGCTGGAGCGCTACTTCCATTACCGCAACCTTGACGTTAGCGTGCTCAAGGAATTGTCGCGACGCTGGTCCCCGGCAATCGTTGACGGGTTCGTCAAAACCGGCAACCACACGGCGATGGCGGACATCCGCGAATCGGTAGCGGAACTGGCCTACTACAGGCAATTCATGGGCCGCCTGGGCGGCGATACCTCGACCTAGCCGCCGGTGTGACGGCGCTGCCGTGGCGATGGTTGGCTACGCTGACGACGCCATCGAATGGAATACTGCAGGCACCATGCCGCCAGCGCCGCACCCGTGAGGGCAAGGGCTGCGAACTTCATCCAGAACCATGTGCTGGCATTGTTTCGCGCCCATCCGCGGACATGCTGCCGATCGTAAAAGACCCCGGGACTGCTCGCCGGATGTCCCCATGCCGCTCGTTGCCGGGAGCAACTGGCTGCATTGTTTGTTACTGCGATATCCACGCCTTCGGAGAAGGCACGATCGCAACTGGCCCAGAAGCGCTCCTCGGTAAATTGATAGCGCCAGGTATTGAGGGAAACCAGCTTGCCATGACGATGCAGCTCCCGTGCGAGCACATCGGTAAGAACGTCCCGATCCACTTCCACGATCTTCAAGCTGGGGTCGTTTGCTGCCAGGATCCATCGCAGGCTTGCCGCGGAATCCACCTTCACCATCATCAGGATGTTTGGTGCAACGGCGTGCACGATATTGTACCGGTGATGACTGGCCTGAACCTGCAAGTAAACCCAGTCGCCAGCGCCCGCGCGCAACAGTTCCTCGACCGCGGGCAGGGCAACCGAGTCGGTTTTCAACTCGGCACTGATCAATCGGTGCCCGTTGACCAACTTCAATACATCCGAGAACAGCGCGATCGGCTGGCCATTCGAGCGCCGGCATCGGAGCAGTTCGGCATATGGCGTGGTTTCGACCCGGCCGGTGCAATCCGATTTAGTGTCGAGGAAATCGTCATGGAAGACGACGACCCGGCCATCCGACGTCAGGCGCAGGTCCATTTCCAGAATATCGGCGTCGGTGTTCTTCAGGTCGTTTGAAAACTGGACCAGGGAATTGGGAAGACCGAATTCTCCACCCCGGTGCGCCGCCACCAGGGGCGGCAGCAATCGTTCCACAAGAGTCTTGTCATTTGCGGCGAAAGCTGACTGAAAGGTAGCAAGCGCGAGCAGGCCAAGGACATGACGATGGCGCGATAAGCCACTCATGCGTGGCACGTCTTTCGCCCGCATGAGGGGCCTTTGGACCGGAATTCCATGAAAATCTGCACGCTCGCCGCGTAGGATCGAGCGGATCATGGAGGAGTGCTTGTAAGCGCGACTGATTCAAATCTGTGCCAATCGTTATTTCCGGTGGCGAGCTTGAAATGCATCCAATCGCTGGCAAGATCACGCGCGCGGCCCATTTTCCCGTTACTTTGGCGGCGGAGGCCCGTGCATGTTGCGAATCCTGATCATCGAAGACCAACTGGACATCGCGGCCAGCATCTGGGACTACCTGGAGCGGCGAGCGTATGTTGTCGACCACGCAAGGGACGGCGATTCCGGATTGGCCAGCGCGATCCAGGGCGGGTTCGATGTCGTCGTGCTGGACCTGGGCTTGCCAGGACTGGATGGGCTGGAACTGTGCCGGCGGTTGCGCGCTCAAGGGCACGCCGTCCCCGTACTGATGTTGACTGCGAGGGACACGCTGGAAGACAAGCTGCGTGGTTTCTGCGAAGGCGCTGATGACTACATGGTCAAGCCGTTCCTGATGGCCGAGCTGGAAGCGCGGATCCAGGCATTGCATCGTCGAGGCCGGCCACCGGCTGGCGCGACGCTGGATTTCGGTGACATTTCCTACCATCCGTCGACCATGCAAGCCAGCCGCGAGGGACGTCAGTTCATCCTGTCCCGTTCCCAGGCGCGCCTTCTCGAGTTGCTGCTGCGGGAGGCGCCAAACGTCGTGTCACACCAGCGCCTGATGCGCGAGCTCTGGAGCGATGGTGAAGGCGATGCAGCCTCCCTGCACACGCACTTCTATGCGCTTCGAAACATGCTAGACAAGCCGTTTTCCTATTCGATGATTCATTCAGTCCACGGCATCGGCTACCGGATCGTTCGCAATTAGCCGGTATCGTCTTCCGCTGAAGATTCGCGTGGCCATGGCGTGCACCGGGCTGGGTCTGGTGCTGAGCCTGCTTTTCGCTGGCTCGACGATCTTCATCACGGAGCGCTTCGAAGATGTCATCGTCGAGCAGCTGCTGAAGGGAGAGGCGGCAGACGACGGCACGCCAGTCGGCAATCAGGGCGGCGGCCAGAGTGCCGCGATCGCCAATCCGCTGAGGCGCTACGTTGCCAAGGGCGGGGACCGCTCCAGGATTCCTGCGGCAATTCGTGATCTTCCCAATGGGCTGCAGGAGTACACGGATGCCTCCGGCGACGAACGCGCGGTGGGCATCTACGAGCGAGCGAACCAGCGAATCTACGTCACCATCGACCTCGCGAGCGTTGACCAGTTGGAAGACCTTTTGAACATGGTTCTGCTGGCGATCATCCTGCTTGGCGCGACCATCAGCGGGTGGTTGGGATGGTGGTGGGCCGGGAAATCCGTGTTGCCCGTGACACGCTTGGCCGCAGCGGTGGACTCCCTGGCTTTGCAGCCCGAATCCACCCAGCTGGCGAGCGCCTTCGGCCGGGACGAGGTGGGCCGTCTGGCGGCCGCCATTGACAACTATCAGACTCGGCTCGTGGATGCGAAGGACAAGGAAAGCAGGTTTTTTGCTGAGGCCAGCCACGAGTTGCGTACGCCAATGGCCGTCGTCCGGGGTGTCGTCGACGTCATGATGGACAGTGAATGTTCCGATGCCGAGCGCCGCCGGCGACTTCGTCGCCTCGAGCGGGGCATGGGCGAGCTGACGGACAAGGCCGACGCCATGTTCGTCCTGGCTAGGAATCGACTTGACCCAGTCGAGCCGGTCGATGTGGCGCGACTGCTCCGCGAGTGCATTGACGACCTGCAAATGCACATGCCAGAGACGGCGGCCATCCGCATCGACCTTGATCAGGAGCATCCGATCCCGCTTTCCCGGCGTCAGGCGCAGCTGGTTTTCCGCGCCCTGATGCGCAGCGTCCTGGCAGCCGAAGACTCCGGCGAGCTGGGCGTTCGATTCACCTATCCAAAAATTCAGATTCGATATGGCGCCGCAGGCCATGCGTGGGGCGAACCGGTAGCAGCGGGTTCGCAGGCCAATGACCTTCGGGTGGAGAATTCCCTCATCGGTCGACTCGCCATGGCGATGGGCTGGTCAATCCAGGGAACGGTTGCGGGTTCTGAGAAAAGCTATTCCATCGTGCTGGCACCTGCCCGATAGCCCGCTTGCCGAGCTGAAGCCGGACAGCCGCGCAGCCCTCCCGGGTAGAGAGTATGATCCCACCAATGTTCCTGCGCGCCCGCCATCGCTTTCGCATCGCCTTCACGGTGATCGTCTGCCTGTTGTTCCAGCAGGTTGCGATGGCCGCCTATGCCTGCCCGTCGGAGCAGGCGCCGGCCAAGATGGCGACGATGGCGCAAGACTGTGCCGGAGCGGGCATGGAGCAGGCGAAGGTCAACCCGGCGCTGTGCGAGAAGCATTGCACGCCGGACCGGACCTTGCTGGCCGATCACGCTGCACCGATGGTGCCCCCGTTGGCGCTCCTACCGATTGTATTCGCCCCACTGCTTTCGCAGTCGGGCAGCAGCGTCGCACTGCTTGGGGCCCGCGTACCGGTCGACGCGTCCGACCCACCGCCTCGACTGCGCTTCTGTAGCCTTCTGATCTAAACCCCGAACACACCTGCTCGCTGCCGCATTGCGGCAGCGAATCGCTTTGTGTGTCTGGAGGTTTTATGAATGCTTCGCTGTTCCTGCGCCATGCGCGCAGTCATGGTTTTTCCGTAGCGCTCGGCGTGTCGGCTGTACTGGCGGCAGGTCCCGGTTGGGCATCGACGCCGGATCTGCGTCTAGAAGACGCAGTACGCCTTGCGGTCGAACGGGCTCCGGCGATCAGCGCACGGCAGTCGCAGGCCGAGGCGGCGCGTGAAGAGGCCGGACGCGCCGGCGCCCTGCCTGATCCCAAACTGAGCTTCGGGATCGACAACCTGCCGGTCACGGGCGCCGATGCCTTCAACACGGGTGCCGATTTCATGACGATGAAGCGCATCGGCCTGATGCAGGAGTTCCCGGCGAGCGCCAAACGTCGGGCGCAACAGGCGCTCGCCGACAGGACGGTGGAACAGGCCGAGGCGCTCACCGTAGCCGACCAGTCGCAGGTGCAGCGCGATGCTGCCACGGCCTGGGTAGCCTTGTGGGCGGCCGAGCGCGAACTGGACGCGCTGCAGGATCTTCGTAAACAGTCGGCCCTTGCGATCCGCTTGGCGAAGGCCCGGCTTTCGGGAGGTGCTGGCACCGCCGTTGATGCCATGGCCACCCAGGCCGCCGCGCTGGAACTGGAAAATCGCATCGAGACAGCCATCGCCGGGGTAGAGGGCGCCCAGGCCACGCTCGGGCGCTGGCTGGGAGGCGCGCCGGCTGACCTCAGGGCCGGGGACTCGCCGCCGGATTTCACCCGGTTGCCTGTGAACGAAGCAAGCTTGCTGGCGTCAATCGATCGCCAGACTCCGCTGCTGCCTTGGCGCTCGCGCGAGGACGTGGCCGCCGCGCAGGTGGATGCGGCATCCGCTGAAAAGCACCCTGACTGGAGCATCAGCGCCGGTTACGGACAGCGTGAGCGGGGACGCAGTGACATGCTGATGGTCCAGTTCGCGGTCGGCCTTCCGCTGTTCACCGCCAACCGCCAGGACCGCGGCATTGCGGCACGGCGCGCGGAACTCGATGCGGTGATCTCCTCGCACGAAGATGCACGTCGCGTGCAGACCGAACAGGTCCGTCGCAGCCTGGCCGAATGGGCCGGCCTCAAGCGCCAGGTCGCCCGCGACGATGCGCGCTTGCTGCCGCTGGCACGCGATCGCGCGCAGGCCGCGCTGGCCAGTTACAGCGCCGGCAGCGAGTTGCAGCCCTGGCTGGATGCGCGTGGCGATGAACTCGATATCCGCGTCACCCACGCCCGGCGATTGGGCGAACTGGGCCGCGCCTGGGCGGCACTCGCCTATCTGTTACCCAACCAAGAGGTCAGGCCATGAATCGCATGCATCGCGGGGCGGTCGTCGCCTCGGCAGTGGGCGTGTTGTTGATCGGACTCGGGGGCGGCTACTGGTGGGCCAAGCGCTCGGGTGGCGACGTCAGCGCAACGCCATCGAGTACCGGGGCCCAGCCGCAGAATGCCCTTTACTGGTACGACCCGATGGTGCCGGACCAGCATTTCGACAAGCCGGGCAAGTCCCCTTTCATGGACATGCAGATGGTGCCGAAATACTCCGACGGTGGATCGGGTACCGGCGTCCGCATCGATCCCGGCGTGCAGCAGAACCTCGGCATCCGCACGGCCCTGGTTGAAACCGGAAGCCTGGCGAGCGAGCTGCGCGTGCCGGCCACATTGACCTGGGATCTGCGCCAGGAATCTGTAGTCAGCGCGCGGGTCGATGGCATCGTGTCGCGATTGAACATCAAGGCCCCGTACGACCCCGTGCGTCGAGGTCAGCCGCTGGCGACGGTACTCGCCCCGGGGTGGAGCAGCGCGATCGCCGAGTCCGCCGCGCTGGTGCACGCGACCTCGGCCGACGCACGAAGCCTGCAGGCGGCATCTCGCCAACGGCTGCACATCCTGGGCTTGTCGGGAAACCGCGCAGGTTCCGATGGTGGCGTCGTGTTGCGCTCGCCCAGCGACGGCGTGGTCAGCGAAGTAATGGTGCGTGAGGGGCAGACAACGATGGCGGGCATGCCCCTGTTCCGCATCAATGGCACGCGCACGCTGTGGCTGCAGGCGGACATCCCCCAGGCCGGCACGTTTGGCATCAGGCCCGGAACCAAAGTGACCGCCACGGTCAGCGCCGTGCCCGGCCGAACCTTCGATGGGGAAGTTGAGACGTTGCTGCCGCAAATCGACGCGGGAACGCGAACCCAGCGGGCGCGCATCGTGCTGCACAACGACCAGGGCCTGTTGGTTCCGGGCATGTTCGCGGAATTGACGCTGCGTCAACACGGTGGCGATACCGGACCGCTGATCCCGAGCGAAGCGCTGATCGCCACCGGATCCGACAGCCGGGTGATCGTGGTCGATGCTGATGGCCGCTTTGCGCCAGTGCGGGTGCAGACTGGCCGCAGCAGCGGTGGACGCACTGAAATCCTGTCTGGCTTGAAGGGTGGAGAACGCGTCGTGACGTCGGGCCAGTTCCTGATCGATTCCGAGGCCAGCCTGTCGGGCGCGCTGGAGCGGTTGAACAGCGCGCCCGCGACAACTCCGCAGATGCAGCCGACTCCTTCCGTGACGCGGCCGACGACAACGCCGACGACAACGCCGATGACAACGCCGGTGACAGCGCCGATGACAACGCCGGATGCTGACAAGTCGGACAAGCCTGCACCATCGGTCGAGGCTATGGATGCCATGCCCGGCATGAAGGACATGCAAGGCATGAAGGGCATGCAAGGCATGAAGGATATGCATGGCATGCAGATGGATGCGAACCCGCATCGCGATGCACCGCCAAAAGGCGACCCACGATGATCGCGCAACTGATCCGCGCCTCGATCGCCAACCGTGCCCTGGTGCTGATCGCAGCGGTCCTGCTCGCGATCGGCGGCATCTGGTCGCTGCGCAGCATGCCGCTCGACGCCTTGCCCGACTTGTCGGATACACAAGTCATCATCCGCACCGAATGGGCGGGGCAGACGCCAAGAATCATCGAGGATCAGGTCACTTATCCGCTGACCACCACAATGCTGTCGGTACCCGGCGTGAAGGCGGTTCGCGGATTTTCGTTCTTCGGCGACTCGTATGTGTACATCCTGTTCGATGACGCCACCGATCTGTACTGGGCGAGGTCGCGGGTACTCGAATACCTGAGCCAGGTGCGTGATCGCCTACCCGAAGGTGTGAGTCCTGCGTTGGGCCCGGATGCCACGGGGCTGGGATGGATCTACGAATACGCATTGGTTGATCGCACCGGAAAGCACGATCTTGGGCAACTGCGCGCGATCCAGGACTGGCTGCTGCGCTATGAACTCAAAACCGTGCCCGACGTCGCCGAAGTCGCCAGCATCGGCGGCATGGTGCGCGCTTGGCAGATCGTGCCCGATCCGCAGGCGCTGGCCGCACGCGGGATCACCGTTGCGCAGTTGGTCTCTGCGATCCAGTCCGCGAACGGCGCAACCGGCGGCTCGGTGATCGAACAGGGTGAGGCCGAGATGCTGGTGCGCAGCGAAGGCTACCTCACGACCCAGCAAGCATTCGAACAAGTACCGGTGATGACCGGAGCCAACAGCGTACCAGTGCTGCTTGGTGAGGTCGCCACCGTGCAACGCGGCCCGACATTTCGCCGCGGTATCGCCGAGCTCGATGGACAAGGCGAAGTCGCCGGTGGTGTCATCGTTCTGCGGACCGGAAAGAACGCGTTGGCTGCGATCAACGCGGTCAAGGACAAATTGAAACAGCTGCAGTCCAGTTTGCCCGCGGGCGTCGAGATCGTCCCCGTGTACGACCGCTCCGGGCTGATCGGAGAAGCGGTCAGCAATCTCACCCACAAGCTCGGCGAGGAGTTCCTCGTGGTGGCCCTGGTCTGCGCACTGTTCCTGTGGCATCTGCGCTCTGCGCTGGTTGCGGTGATTACGTTGCCCCTGGGCATCCTCGCTGCGTTCGTCGTGATGCGTTACCAGGGTGTCAGCGCCAACCTGATGTCGCTCGGCGGTATTGCGATCGCGATCGGTGCAATGGTAGATGCCGCCGTGGTGATGATAGAAAACGCGCACAAGCACCTGGAGCGCTGGCGCGAGCAACACGGACGTGAAGCCGCAGGCGAGGAGCGCTGGACACTGATGGCCGATTCAGCCAGCGAGGTCGGCCCGGCACTGTTCGCCAGCCTGCTGGTGATCACCTTGTCGTTCGTGCCCGTGTTCGCGTTGCAGGCACAGGAAGGTCGATTGTTCTCGCCGCTGGCCTTCACCAAGACGTATTCGATGGCGGCCGCCGCCGGACTGTCAGTGACGCTGATTCCGGTACTGATGGGTTACCTGATCCGCGGACGCATCCGCCCCGAGGCCGACAACCCGATCAATCGTGTGCTGATCGCAGGCTATCGGCCACTGCTTGACTGGGTCTTGCGCTTCCCCTGGATGACGCTGGGTGTCGCTGGCATCGCGTTGCTGCTGACAATCATTCCCTATTCGCGCCTGGGCAGCGAATTCATGCCGCCCCTGGACGAGGGCACGTTGCTGTTCATGCCGACCGCATTGCCGGGCTTGTCGGTGGGCAAGGCATCGGAGCTGCTGCAACTCAGCGATCGCATGCTCAAGACCGTACCCGAGGTCGCGCACGTGTTCGGCAAGGCCGGCCGCGCGGATAGTGCGACCGATCCTGCGCCGCTGGAAATGTTCGAGACCACGATCACGTTCAAGCCGCGCGATCAGTGGCGACCCGGCATGACGATGGCGAAACTGAAAGACCAATTGAATGACGCGGTGCAGATTCCCGGACTGACCAATCTGTTCGTGCCGCCGATCCGCAACCGCATCGACATGCTGGCTACCGGCATCAAGAGCCCGATCGGGGTCAAGGTGTCGGGACCGGATACCAAGGTGATCGCGCAAATTGCCGACGAAGTCGAACAAGTTGCAAAAACGGTGCCCGGAGTAAGTTCGGCCCTGGCAGAACGTATTACCGGTGGCCGCTATGTCGATGTCACGATCCGCCCCGGCGTCGCTGCGCGTTACGGGCTGAGCCAGGCCGACCTGCAGCGCCTGATCGCAACCGTCGTCGGCGGTGACCCGATCGGTGAAACCATCGAAGGCCGCGAACGCTATCCCATCGTGTTGCGCTATCCGCGCCCGGAGCGTGACTCGCTTTCCGCGCTGGCACAGCTGCCGCTGATCGCGCCGGGCGGCGTGCAGTTGACCCTGAGCCAGGTTGCCGACCTGTCCTTGAGCCCCGGGCCGCCGATGCTCAAGAGCGACAATGGCCGGCTGGTGAGTTACGTCTATGTCGATGTCGCCGACCGTGACCTGGGCTCGGTGGTCAAGGATCTGCAGCAGGTGGTGAACCAGAAGATCAAGTTGCCAGCGGGCTACAGCATCGCATGGTCGGGCCAGTACGAGTTCCTGCAGCGTGCGCTGGAACGTCTCAGGTTGGTGGTTCCGGCGACGCTGGCGATCATCTTCCTGTTGTTGTACCTGGTGTTCCGCCGGGTCGGTGAGGTCACGATCATCATGCTCAGCCTGCCGCTTGCGCTGGTGGGCGGCCTCTGGTTCATCTGGCTCCTCGGCCATGCCGTATCGATCGCCACGATGATCGGATTCATCGCGCTGTCCGGTGTCGCCGCCGAATTTGGCGTAATCATGCTGCTGTACCTGCGCAATGCATGGGATCCGATACTGGCTGCCAATCCGGATGCGGGATTCGCCGAACTCGATGATGCCATCCGCGAGGGCGCCGTCATGCGCGTGCGTCCGAAAGCCATGACCGTTGCGGTGATCCTGGCGGGCTTGTTCCCGCTGTTCATCGGAATGGGTGCGGGTTCGGAAGTCATGCAGCGCATTGCCGCGCCGATGATTGGCGGCATGGTCACCGCGCCCCTGTTGTCCATGCTCGTGATTCCCGCGGCCTATCGACTGTTATGCCGTCGCAGGCTCCTGCGTAAACGCCCGACGCTCAGCCCGCCTTGATGCGGGCCAGGCGCAGCCAGGTGTCCACGACCGTGTCGGGGTTCAACGACACCGACTCGATGCCCTGGGCCATCAGCCAGTCGGCGAGATCCGGATGGTCGGATGGACCCTGGCCGCAGATGCCGATGTACTTGCCCTTGGCCTTGGCGGCCTGGATCGCCATCGACAGCAGCTTCTTGACCGCGGCATCGCGCTCGTCGAACAGGTGCGAGACGATCGCCGAATCGCGGTCCAGGCCAAGCGTGAGCTGGGTCAGGTCGTTGGAGCCGATCGAGAAGCCGTCGAAGAGTTCAAGGAACTCATCGGCAAGCAACGCGTTCGAGGGCACCTCGCACATCATGATGACCTTCAGGCCATTTTCGCCGCGCACGAGTCCGTTCTTGGCCAGTACTTCGATGACCTTGCGGCCTTCGTCCAGCGTGCGCACGAATGGGATCATGATCCAGCAGTTGGTCAGGCCCATGGTGTCGCGCACCTTTCGCACTGCGCGGCACTCGAGCGCGAAGCAGTCGGCAAAGCTCGGATCCACGTAGCGCGATGCGCCACGGAAACCGATCATCGGATTTTCTTCGTGTGGCTCGTACTGCTGGCCACCGACGAGGTTGGCGTACTCGTTCGACTTGAAATCCGACAGCCGGACAATCACGGTCTGCGGCGCAAACGCGGCAGTCAGCGTGGCGATGCCTTCGGCCAGGCGGTCGACGTAGAAATCCACCGGGCTGGCATAGCCGGCCATCAAGGGTTCGATCTGGCGTTTGATCTCGGCCGGTTGGCGGTCGTACTCGATCAAGGCCTTCGGATGCACGCCGATCTGGCGCGCAATGACGAACTCCAGGCGGGCCAGGCCGATACCCTGGTGCGGCAATTGCGCGAAGTCGAAGGCGCGCTCCGGGTTGCCGACATTCATCATGATCTTGAGTGGGGCAGGGGGCATGTGTTCTAGATCGGTGACGATCCGCTCGAAGGGCAGGATGCCGTCGTAGATGAGGCCAGTGTCGCCCTCGGCACAGCTGACGGTGATGCTGGCGCCATCAGCGATGGCCGTGGTGGCGTCTCCGCAGCCGACCACGGCCGGCACGCCCAGCTCGCGCGCGATGATCGCCGCATGACAAGTGCGACCGCCGCGGTTGGTCACGATCGCCGCGGCGCGCTTCATGATCGGCTCCCAATCGGGATCGGTCATGTCCGCCACCAACACGTCGCCGGCCTGGAATTCATTCATCTGCGCAATGCTGCGAATCACCCGCGCCTGCCCGGCACCGATGCGCTGCCCGATCGAGCGGCCACGCACCAGCACCTTGCCACGCTGCTCGAGGTGGTAGCGCTCGATCTGGTTAGCACTGCCGCGCGACTTCACCGTCTCCGGCCGCGCTTGCACGATATAGAGCTTGCCGGTGATGCCGTCCTTGGCCCACTCGATGTCCATCGGGCGGCCGTAATGCTGCTCGATCACCAGCGATTGCCGCGCCAGTTCCTCGACATCGTCATCCGATACACAGAAGCGGTTGCGCAGGTCGGCCGGGGTATCTTCATTGCGCACGCGTTCACCCGGCGCATCGGAATACACCATGCGGATCTGCTTGGCGCCCAGGGTGCGGCGCAGGATGGCTGGCTTGCCGGCGCGCAGGGTTGGCTTGTAGACATAGAACTCGTCCGGATTGACGGCACCCTGCACAACATTTTCGCCCAGGCCATAGCTGGCGGTGACGAACACCACGTCGCGGAATCCCGATTCAGTATCCAGGGTAAACAGCACACCGGACGAGCCCACGTCCGAGCGCACCATCAGCTGCACGCCGGCGGACAGGAAGACATCCTCGTGCTTGTAGCCGTGATGGACGCGATAGGCGATGGCGCGGTCGTTATAGAGCGACGCGAAAACCTCGCGGATCTTGGCCAGGACATCATCAATGCCGCTGACGTTGAGGAAGGTTTCCTGCTGGCCGGCGAAGCTGGCATCCGGCAGGTCCTCGGCGGTTGCCGAGCTGCGCACGGCGACGGCGATGTCGCTGCTGCCGGCGTCGCTGCACAGCTGTACGTAGGCGTCACGCACGGCGGTTTCCAGTGCGGGCTGGAGCGGGGCGTCGATCACCCAGCTGCGAATCTCGCGGCCCGCTTCAACCAGCGCGTCCACGTCTTCGACATCCAGGCTGCCGAGGCGGTCGAAAATCCGCTGGGAAAGATGATTGAAGGCGATGAATTCAGCGTAGGCCGACGCAGTGGTGGCAAATCCGCCGGGCACCGAGACACCGAGTCCGCCGAGTTCACCGATCATTTCGCCAAGCGAGGAATTCTTGCCGCCCACTTGTGCGAGGTCGGCGAGGCGAAGCTGGTGCAGCCAGAGGACGTGGGCGCTCAATTCAGACTCCGAGGGGCAGGGCGGCGATGCAAGGCCGCCATTATCCCGCCCCGGCTCCTGAACCGACAACCCAAACGCCTGACGTCGGGCGGGCGTGATGGTCCCGGGGCTGGCTCGGGCACAATGGCTGCACGTCCCATCCGTGGGATCCAGGAGCCTCAATGTCCCAGGTGCGCCCAGTGTTCTTCCTGTCCGACGGCACCGGCATCACCGCCGAAACCATCGGCCACAGCCTGCTGACGCAGTTCAACGACGTCGAATTCCGTACCCTGCGCATTCCATTCGTGGATACGCCGGAGAAGGCGCTGGCGGCC